>RZYK01000200.1 GCA_009930355.1 Campylobacterota bacterium
TGCAAAAATTAAAACGATTATTGGTGATAGAGTTCTCTTTACAACCGCAGGTCGTCTTATTTTGAAATCTATTTTGCCAGATTTTGTACCAGAAGAACTTTGGAACAGAATTTTGAAAAAGAAAAATATTGGTGGGTTGGTTGATTATATCTTTAAAGAGGGTGGTATTGGTATTACAGCAGGATTTTTAGATAATCTAAAAAATCTTGGTTTTAGATACGCTACTCGTGCAGGTATTTCTGTTTCTATTGATGACATTCGTGTTCCTGAAACAAAAGTGAAAAAGATCAAAGAAGCAAAGAAAAAAGTACGTGAAATCCAAAAACAGTTCAGCTCTGGTCTCTTAACAGAGCAAGAACGTTACAATAAAATTATTGATATTTGGACAGATACGAACAATGACGTGGCTTCTGAGATGATGAAGTTAACCGAGAGTCATAAAGGTGGTTTTAACTCTATTTATATGATGGCAGATTCTGGTGCACGTGGTTCTGCTGCACAGATTCGTCAGCTAGCAGGTATGAGGGGTCTTATGGCAAAACCAGATGGAAGTATTATTGAAACACCAATTATTTCAAACTTCCGTGAAGGTCTAAATGTTCTTGAATACTTTATTTCAACGCACGGTGCGCGTAAAGGTCTTGCGGATACGGCCCTTAAAACAGCCAATGCGGGTTATTTAACAAGAAAACTCATTGACGTTGCACAAAATGTTAAAGTCACGATGGATGATTGTGGTACACACGAAGGTGTAGAAATCACAGAAATCAGTGAAAGCGGTGAGTTGGTTGAATCCTTGTATGAGAGAGCAACGGGACGTGTTTTAGCGGAAGATGTTATTGATACGATTACCAATGAAGTCCTTTTCACTGAGGGAACATTGATTGATGAGAAAAAAGCACAAGCACTCAAAGATGCTAGTATTAAGTCGGTTGTCATTCGTACACCGATTACATGTAAAGCTAAAAAAGGCGTGTGTTCAAAATGTTATGGTACTAACTTGGCTGAGGGTACATTGGTTCGTCCTGGTGAAGCAGTAGGTATTATTTCAGCACAATCCATTGGTGAACCAGGTACGCAGTTAACTCTTCGTACATTCCACATCGGTGGTACGGCATCAACAGAATCTCAAGATCGTCAAGTTATTGCGCAAAAAGAGGGTTTTATACGTTATTACAATGTAAAAACATATACGACAAAAGAGGGTAAAAATATTGTTGCCAATCGTAGAAATGCAGCTATTTTACTTGTTGAACCAAAAATTAAAGCACTGATTAAAGGTGTGATTGAGATTGATACAGCACACGAAGAAACAGTTATTTCTATCACGGGTGAAAGTGAAACAATAAAATATACGCTTAGAAAAAGTGACTTTGCAAAACCAAATGAGCTTGCAGGTGTTAGTGGTAAAATTGAGGGTAAATTTTATATTCCTTATGCCAATGGTGAGAGTGTTGATATCAATGAAAGTATTGTGGAAGTTATTAAAGAGGGATGGAACGTTCCAAGCCGTATTCCTTATGCAAGTGAGTTAAAAGTTAAAAACGGGGAACCAATTATTCAAAAAATTCATGCTGATGCTAAAGGTATTGTTAAATACTATAAGCTTCGAGGGGATTATCTAGAGAGAATTCACGACATTAAAAAAGGTGATATTGTTAAAGAGAAAGGTATTTTTGCTGTTGTTGCGGATGATGATGATAGAGAAGCAATTCGTCATTATATTCCACGAGATTCTATTATTGATATTAATGATAACAGTGTTGTGGATACCAAAACATTGTTGGCTTATCCGTCCAATAATGAACAAATTACCATTGCTGATTGGGATCCATATTCTACGCCAATTATTGCTGAAGATGCAGGTACGGTAACCTTTGAGGACATTGAACCAGGTATTAGTGCAACGGAGCAATTTGATGAGATGACAGGACAAAGTCGTTTGGTAATTAATGAATATTTACCAAGTGGGATGAAACCAACTATTGTAATTGTGAATAAACTGGGTGAAATCATTAAATATCAGTTGGAGCCAAAAACAGCAATTTTCGTTCAAAATGGTGCTGTTGTAGGTTTGGCAGATTTAATTGGTAGAACACCAAAAGCAATTGCAAAATCAAAAGATATCACGGGAGGTCTTCCTCGTATTAGTGAGCTTTTTGAAGCACGTCGTCCTAAAAATGCAACGGTGATTGCAGAGATTGATGGAACCATTCGTTTTGGTAAGCCTCTTCGTTCAAAAGAACGTATTATTATTGAAGCAAAAGACGGTACAAGTGTAGAATATTTGGTTGATAAAAATACACAAATTCATGTTCAATCAGGTGAATTTGTGCATGCAGGTGAGCGACTCACCGATGGTGTTATTTCAAGTCATGATATCTTACGTATTATGGGTGAAAAAGCGCTTCACTATTATCTCATCAGTGAAATTCAACAAGTGTATCGTGGACAGGGTGTTGCCATTAACGATAAGCACATTGAGGTTATTGTTTCTCAAATGCTACGTCAAGTACGTATTGTTGATAGTGGTGATACGAAATTTATCATGGGGGATCTCATTAGCCGAAGACGATTCCGTGAAGAGAATGAAGCGGTCATGAAAATGGGTGGAGAACCAGCCATTGCAGAACCTACACTCTTAGGTGTAACACGTGCTGCTGTTGGTAGTGATAGTGTGATCTCAGCTGCTTCTTTCCAAGAGACAACTAAAGTTCTTACAGAAGCAAGTATTGCAGGTAAAATGGATATGCTTGAAGATCTGAAAGAAAATGTTATTTTAGGACGCATGATTCCTGTTGGAACAGGTCTTTATCAGAACAAACAATTTAATCTAGAGTTAAACCCAAGTAGAGGTTAAGTTAAGGTTCCCTTAACTTAACCTTTTTTTAAGCTATTTTTAAATAAAATTAGCACCTATTTTTTAAAATTTAAAGGAAATAATGTGCCAACCATTAACCAACTCGTCAGAAATGAGAGAAAAAAGGTGATTAAAAAATCAAAATCACCTGCGCTTGATAAGTGCCCTCAAAGAAGAGGCGTTTGTACAAGAGTTTATACGACAACTCCTAAGAAACCAAACTCTGCTTTGAGAAAAGTTGCCAAAGTCAAATTGACCAGCGGTTTTGAAGTCATTAGCTACATCGGTGGCGAGGGACACAACCTCCAAGAACACTCAATTGTTTTAGTTCGTGGCGGAAGGGTAAAAGATTTACCAGGTGTTAAGTACCATATTGTACGTGGTGCGCTTGATACTTCAGGTGTTGCAAAAAGAACGGTGTCTAGAAGTAAATACGGTACAAAAAGACCAAAAGCTAAATAAATTTAAACACAGGTGATATCCGTTGTTTTGGTATCATTTGAGTAAAATTTTCTAAAATTTGAAGGAAAAATAATGAGAAGAAGAAAAGCTCCTGTAAGAGAAGTATTACCTGATCCAATCTATAATAATAAAGTTATTACAAAGTTCATCAATGCGTTGATGTATGATGGTAAGAAAAGTGTTGCAACCAAAGTATTTTATGGTGCATTAGAATTAGCTGAGAAAAGAAGTGGAACTTTAAAAGGTATTGAGATTTTTAATACAGCTATGGATAATGTTAAGCCTGTCATGGAAGTAAAAAGTAGACGTGTTGGTGGTGCAACATACCAAGTTCCTGTTGAAGTAAGACCTGCAAGACAACAAGCATTGGCTCTTAGATGGTTGGTTTCTTATTCACGTAAAAGAAGTGAAAGAACCATGGTTGAGAGGTTGGCAAATGAACTT
>RZYK01000201.1 GCA_009930355.1 Campylobacterota bacterium
GGGGTTTGTTTATTTTCTTATTGCAGACATTGTAATGCTGTCTATAATAAGAAAACAAACAAGGAGAATAATATATGGCGTCTTGGGAAAAACAGGCTATTCCTTTGATTTTCATTGAAATTGGGCTTAAATCTATTGTTGTTGGAGACAGTGGAGAAACAGACAAAATAAAAAATGCATGTGACAATATCTCCAGTTGTATAAATGTATGTTGGGAATTTGCCAGAAAATCCCAAAAGAATGTGGCAACAAAAAGAATAATTAAAACATCTGTTGAGTCTGCCGAACAAATTCAAAAGTGTTTTCTTGATTTGTTTGGGGCTGAATCATGTGAATGTTATCTTGAATTGACCAATGCTATGTCTGCAATAGCAGATGATGTTTTTAAGAGTATTCCTATTAACAAAAGAGAAATGAGGGACGCTTGGTCAAATCTTGCTGATGGATGCGTAAATCTTGTTGTTTTGCTTGATGCTGAAGAAGTTAGCGATGAATGCTTTAGAAAGGCAACAAAAATTGCTGATCTCGTGAGGTCTCTGATTCTTTAGGTTTTTGAATTTTGTTGTTGTAATAATTATGATGCCATCTAATGTTATTTTTAACGAAACAAAAACAATGGAGGAATTATGATTGACCACGACGCAATTCAAAAAATGGACATTGAGCAGATGAGAGATTATGTTGGAGTGCCAAAAGACATCCAAATAAAGATAACCCAGTTTCGTTCTGGATATTACGATGGAAGAAATTCTGCCATGATGAACAATCCTTTTCATGAAAACTGGAAAGATGGTCGCCATATTGAAGAATCTTACCTTCTCGGCTATTGGACTGGATATGATGATTCTATTCGCCGGGAAATTAATGTTCATTGGCCAGCACTTGATTTGATTAACAATGGAGACAAATAAATGAGCACAAAAATTTATTACGGAATGAAGTCAAACAAGACAATTTTGGAAGTAATTAAAGAACTTGATGCATTTAGAGACAAGTACGTCTTCTCTGGAAGCATGGATTTGTTTGACCCAGCGAAAATTTTTAGCAAAGATGGACGAGAGACAATAGAAATCGTGAAAAAAAATGGTGGCGGTGAATCATATGTAATACTGTTTGCGTTTGAAGATTATACTTTGGCAATTCCGTATTTTGATGATTTCTTTATAACTGCCGCTCGTAGAAATTTTGAAAAATGTTTTGAGTGGTTTATGCAAGAAACGTCATTTTTTGAATATGGTTATTGGGATAATACAGATAAACCAGAAGAAGTATCTGATGATGAATGGGATCAGCGATGTGATGTATGGGAGTTTTTGGGATATAAACCTATAAAATTTTATGGATTGATTTATACGTTGTCCGACTACACAAACTTTATCGCAAAAGTGAGCAGGACAAATAAATGAATAAGCTTATTATTGACGTGCATACCCGTGACGTTGTTCGTATTGTATATCAACTTAAAAGACTGAAAAGCATTGGGGAAGTTTCTTATGCTGAATACAAGGAGTGTCCCGAATGTTCCCAGATCGTAATTGAGACAAAGATGACCGAAGAGCAGATGGACGAATGGTTGTATAAAACAAAATCAATTCCAGATTATATTGGTGTTGTTGCACAATCTTAACATACGAGGTTAAAGATGTAAATCGAAATTGAAACCGGCTCTTACAAAGCTAAAAACGCATAAAATTGATTCTAAGCGAAGTGTTTTGTGATTTTGTATATTGACATGGAAAACGAAAACACTTCGCTTAGAATCAATCCTGACGCGAAATATGATAGGGTATGTATGTTTGTTTCCAACAACAAGGAACAAGGATAATGGCAAGAATAAAAAAAGAATATGCAGAGGCATATAAAGTAATAGCGCATAGCGAATTTGTTGTAAGAAAGGCCGAGGACGGGGATTTATACCTAAAGGAAGATGTTGAGGATCTTATAGTTAGATTGCAAAGCAGTCTTAAATATGAGCGAAAGATTTCAGAGGCACATGCACAATGGCTCATAGAGATGAAGTCTATTTGTAAGATTCCAGCCGGAGCTAATTTTGATGAAACTCATGAAGAGATTATGATTGAAATGAGGCGGTATTATAAATTGAGAGCCGCAATAAAACCAATTATTAAATTAATAAGGGTTTTGAAGAAGACATATAATAAAGAACAATGGAAGAAATACCGTTGGGCTTTGGGTGCAACTGAAGTTAAATCTTCTGATTTGGACGTTTTGGAAGACTCTTTTAAAAAATAGGGGGAAATATGGCCATTGTAACAATTCCTAGTAAAGATTGGAAAAATGCGAAAATCTCAGTGAAGTTGAAAAATGGGCTTTTTGTAGAGGGGCGTGATTGCTTGGAGTCGCCATGCGGCGAACATGACCGCATTCTTTCGTATATTGATAAAGGTATTCTTTACTGTGTTCCTATGTCTGAAGTTGAGTTTTTTAGTTTTACTTTTGATGAATAAAACAACCCTATAGCCATTGAGGTGATTATGAAAAAGATTGTTTCGCTTATTATTGCTGGCTGTCTTCTTTGTTCGCCGGTGTACGCTAAATCAAAAAAGAAAGAAAACATTGCCCAGACTGAAATTAAATTCATGGATATTCCATGGAACTCTACGTCTGAAGAGGTAAATGAAAAAATGATTGGCGCATCTTTTGTCCAAACTAGGAAAAACACCATTGATGGATTTGATCTTTTTATGTATGAGGGTCGTGTTTCTGGTGGTAAAATAGGTGTTATGTGTATGTATGGCGACAACAAACTGGCAAAGATTGTTGTAGATACTGAACCTCAAGACGATCCTGCTGCTGAATTTATCGACAAGGAAGCCGTATTAAAAGCAAAATATGGTGAACCAAAAAAAGAAATCAGAAAATATGATAGTCCATACGATAATGGTAAAAATGACGACTCAGATTTTAAAACTGGTCTTAAAGTTAAAAGAATTTTTATCGCTGATACATTTGAAGACAAAAACGGAGTATATCTTATATTACAAATAACAGATAGGCTTGCGCTTGAATACATTTATGAAACTGATTATTTTAGGTTTTTAATTGATGAAAGAGACAAGAAAGAAAACAAAATATTTTAACTACAGTGAACGGGTCGCAAGACCCGTTTTTTATTTCCCTTGATTCGATAAATTTATTGATATATCCACGATACTTCCTATTGTGTATTTCACGGAGGAAACAAGATATGGAAACACAGAACATGCACAGAGAACTCTATGTTGAGAATTACGAACTTATTGTTCTTGGAGGAAATTTTTTGAAGAAGGATAGATACTGCAAATGTCAGTCTAATCCATTTTGTGAGATGAGAGAATACCCAGGATACAGACTGATTGGTTGGTGTCCGTTCTTATTACACAAGAACGGAAGGAATTTTTGCACATACCAAGAACAGGAGGTTATATAATGGACTTCGAAAAATACAAACCAAAAACTATGGTCCCGTACAGGATGTCTATTAAATACACCTGTGAATGTGGAGCAACATATCCATTAAAAACAGAAGCCAAGTTCTGTTCTAATTGTGGAGCTACTGTTTATGACAAGATTCAGGAACTTGAGAAACAATATCGTGATACGCAATTGTAACACAGGCAGGAAAAAGCGTATCTTGAAGAAAAGTTTAAGCTTGATCTTATGGGTGACAACAATCTGAATAATCCAGATGACACGATTACTGTTTCGTATAGTAAACTGTACGATTATATTTATTCACGATACATT
>RZYK01000202.1 GCA_009930355.1 Campylobacterota bacterium
AGTCAATAATGGTATTGCATTGTATCATGGTTAAAGCTTATCAATTGTGCGTTTAAGTTGTTCAAGCATTTGATTGTTGAGCAAAATAAACATGTGCCCCAAAATATTCTCTTTTTCAATATCTAATGCCGTCTTAATGACAATGACATTCTCGTAGCCTTCGATTTTATCATACGTTTCCATGCGTGCAATTTCACGCTTTTCAATGGAAGGCACTTTGAAAATCGTTTCACCATCAATAATCTCACAAAACTTACCAATACACGCGGAAGTAATAATATTGGTTAGTTCTAAAATGGAGGCTTTAATATCCCCCTCATCCATCACCTCTTGCTGGAGCAAAAGATTGGAAAATGCTCGTGCGGAGTAGGTGTTAAAGACAAAAAGCACTTCACCGTTAAATGAGCCTAAAAAGCGTTGTTTGGTGAGGTAAAAATCATACTTTTCTTCCAAAACCTCAATAATTTTATCGTTGAGTTCTTCAATAACAATGCTTGAAATTTCAGGAATGTGCAGTCTTGCATGGTTATCAAGCATGTCACCAATTAAAGAGGCTGAGAGTCCAAAAGAGACATTGATAAGCTCTTTGAGAACATCTTCTTGTTGTGCGTTAAAGGAGTGTTGTGTCATTTAAAATACCAACTTTAATAAGGTTGCTCTAAACTCTTCCGCATCGACAGGTTTGGAAAGAATCGCAGATGCTCCAAGGCGTAAAACTTTTTCTTTCGTGCTTTTTTGACGGTCAGCTGAAATCATAATCACCAATGCATGAGGGTTGATCTCTCGAATGCGTTTAAGGGCGTCTATGCCATCAATGACAGGCATGGTAATATCTAAGAAAACAAGATCCGGTTGGTGTTCTTTGTAAAGGGTAATAGCTTCTTCTCCATCGCATGCTTCAAAAATATGTGCGTTTTCAACAATTTTTTTTGGAATCATCTCAATAAGCCATTTACGGGAGATCTTAGAGTCATCTACAACTAAAAAAATCATCTTTTGGGAACTACCCATCTCATAATCCTAATGTTTCAATATTTTATAAAAGGTTTAGATAATACAAAAATTATCTTTAAATAATTATATAAGATATTTTTTACTTTCTTCTTTGCTTTTTAAAGGAGAAGATTCTACCACTTTAGTGTTAACACAAAGTTCATACGTTTGTGTGGGAAGTGCTTTGGTAAAACTGAGCACAATTTGGCAAGCTAAAGTTTCATCTTCGAGGTTTGCTGTACGTGAAAGAAGCGCACTAGGAGCACTTATAGCCTCATTTACATGTAAAAGGTGAAATTTGGGATTGTCTAAAGCATCAAGAAAATTATTTTCCGCTTCATTGCGTCCAACGACCAGCTTTGCGCCATGAGGTAAACGAAAATGACGTCCATTTTTTAAGACATCGATATCTTCTTTGCTAAAACTATCGTATGCAATAAAATCACGCAAGCGGGTTGTAAACGCAACATCAGTGAGCAGACACCCACCAGCAGGAGAAGGATAGTCTTCCCAGCCTAATGTTTGAGCCATTTCAAGTTGCCTGTGGCGTCCACGTCCATTAATGTCTAAAAGGCGATTTCTATCGACCCATCCTTCACGCTCAGGTTTACTCTCTTTCATTACTTTGGCACTAAGAGGTCTGAGAATTAAATCTTCTTCTATATCATTGGCCAATTTCTTCACCAGTTGCAGGGCATCTTTGTTTTGACTCATGGGGCGCTGACCTACGACTTCACCTGTGGCGATGAAAGAGGCGCCATAGTGAGGCAGAAGCGATTTGGCAACGCTAAACATAAATCCATGGCAGTCAATGCACGGATTGAACTGTTTACCATAGCCATACCTTGGATTAAAAAGAATTTTTTGAAGGTATTCATCCCTTACATCAATGACTTCAAGTGTTGCGCCTGCAAGGTTGGCTCTTCGCTTAAGTGCTTCATGGTGGTCTTCTTTCACACCAAAACCGATATTGATATGTAAGGCAATGACGTCAATGCCTTGTTGTGTAAGCAGATTGACAGCTAGCATGCTATCAAGTCCGCCACTAAAGAGTACTAATGCTTTCATAGGGTACGAGTTCACCTTGTTTTAATTTCATCATTTTTTCTTGAATCTTACGAATCAAAAACTGTTTTTTTTCATAACTGAGTTCACGAGCGGTTTTAATCTCTTGAAATTTTTCGTTGTAGTAGTGGTATAAAAAGGAGACCATGGAGGCAATAAGCTCTTTTTCATCGTAAATTTTAATATCTTCCCAGAGTAAAATACGTCTTAGTTTGGGATGTTCAAATTGATTTTCCAATAAAAGGGTAAATTCTTCTTGATGGGTTTTAAACATAGAGCTATCAATGGTGTCTAAAACCGTGTCAATGAGTGTGGGCTCACTTAAAATGGTTTTGATAATGGTGAGCTCTAGCATATCCTCAAACACACGCTCTTTTTTCTCTAATCGTTTGGGTTTGTGGGTTTGAATTTTGATTAAATTGTGATGCAGACCTAATCTTTCAGAAAGCAAACCTGTATAACTCTCTTGAATAGCTTGTGGTAAACTTTTAAGGTAAGCCATGGCTTCTTCAAGGGCATTTTGTTTAGCGAGTGGGTCTTTGAGATTGTATTTTTTAACGATACGCTCTAATGCAAATTCAATGAAGGGCTGTGGTCTTCGAAAGAGGTGATTAAGAGCATCAAACAATCCTTTTTGTACCATATCAGCTGGGTCCATGCCATTACTAAAGAGTACCACGCCTCCTTTGAGGGCATGTTGACTTAGAAGCATGGACGCTTTAAGGGCCGCGTTAATACCCGCTTCATCGCCATCGTAGGCGACAATTACCTCAGGATCTCCTCGTGTAATGAGTGGTAGATGTTCGTGCGTCAGTGCGGTTCCAAGGGTTGCAACCGCTTGTGTAAAACCTGCTTGATGCAGCATCACGACATCCAAATAACCTTCGGTAATAATGAGTAATTTATGTTTAAAAATACTCTCTTTAGCAAGAGGGTACCCATAAAGAAGTTGAGACTTATTGAAGTATTTGGTTTGGGGAGAATTGACGTATTTTGCAGGATGGTTAGAGAGGGTTCTTCCTCCAAAGCCAACCAGACGATTGTTGGGAGAGTAGATGGGAAAGGTTATGCGTTCAATAAAACGGGCATAGGGTTGATTATTTTCACCAAGACCTGCAACGCCATATTCTATTGCTTCACTCATGGCATAACCTTGTTTGCTTAAAAAATCAAGGCTTGCAAAAGAGGAGGGGGCATAGCCTATTTCAAATTTTTCAACAGAGGCTTCAGAAATCCCTCTTTGTGCTAAATAGTTTTTTGCTGTTAAATTTTTATCTAAATATTTGGTGTAAAAAGCATTGAGATTTTCCATCAGTTTTCTCTCCTCTTTTTTTGCTCCATTGTTAGTGGTGTAAGAGAGGGAAAAGTTGACCATATTTGCTAATTTTTCAATACTTTCAGGATAGCTTAGTTTTTCATATTCCATCACAAATTTAATGCTATCACCACCAGCACCGCAGGCAAAACAGTGATAAATTTGTTTGGAAGGACTTACCACTAAACTAGGACTTGTGTCATTGTGAAAAGGGCAAACACACTTATAATTTGCACCATTTTTTTTCAGCTCCAAATAAGAGCCAACCACTTCGACAATGTCAAGACGTTGTTTGAGGTTTTCTATGGATGTTTTATCTATCATGACTAAATTATAGCAAGTTTGGTATAATAGAGTT
>RZYK01000025.1 GCA_009930355.1 Campylobacterota bacterium
TGAACCATTGTATCTTGATATGAGAGCAGCGTTTTATGGTCATAAAAATGCTCCAATTATTGTGGGTGGTCGTTATGGTCTTTCATCCAAAGACGTTGACCCTGCACAAATGTTGGCAGTGTTTGAGAACTTAAAAGCAGACGAGCCTAAGAATGATTTTACTGTGGGTATTGTTGATGATGTGACCTTTAAATCGCTTGATGTTAAAGAGAAGATGAGTTTAGGCGATGAAGAGACGATTGAGTGTCTTTTCTACGGCTTAGGTGCAGATGGTACGGTGGGTGCTAATAAAAGCTCTATTAAAATCATTGGTGATGAAACGGATATGTACGCACAAGCTTATTTTGCGTATGACTCTAAAAAATCGGGTGGTTTTACACGTTCACACCTACGTTTTGGTAAAAAACCAATTCGTTCAACCTATCTCGTTTCCAATCCTCACTTTGTCGCCTGTTCAGTTGCAGCCTATTTAGAGCTTTACGATGTTGTGGATGGCATTCGCCAAAACGGTACATTTTTACTCAACTCTATTTGGGATGCAGAAGAGACGATTAAGCGTATTCCTAACAAAGTCAAACGTATTTTAGCGGCTAAAAATGTTAATTTTTATATTATCAATGCTACCAAATTAGCGCGTGATATTGGATTAGGAAATCGTAGCAATACCATTATGCAGTCTGCTTTCTTTAAATTGGCAAAAATTATTGATTTTGAAAAAGCGCAAGAGTTCATGAAAAAGCAAGCCTATAAAGCATACAGCAAAAAAGGCGAGCAAATTGTTGAAATGAATTACAAAGCGATTGATGTGGGTGCCAATGGTTTGGTGAAAGTGGATGTTGATCCATCATGGGCTCATTTGGTTGATGAGGTTAAAGTTCAGCAAGAAGTGAAATACAAAGGTACACCATTTGTTGAAGCCATTGCAAAACCAGTCAATGCTGCACGAGGTGATAGCTTACCTGTTTCTGTGTTTAACGGTTATGAAGATGGTACGTTTGAGCATGGTACGACTGAGTATGAAAAACGTGGTATTGGCGTGATGGTTCCAAAATGGATTGAAGAGAATTGTATTCAATGTAATCAGTGTGTATTTGTGTGTCCACATGCGGTTATTCGACCATTCCTTATTAATGAGGAAGAGTTAGCTTTATCTCCTGAGGGTGTAAAAGCACATGCGTTAGAGGCGAAAGGCAAAGAGTTTAAAGACAAAAACTTTAAATTTAAAATTCAGGTCTCTTCCCTGGATTGTACAGGATGTGAACTCTGTGCTGAGGCGTGTCCAACGAAAGAGAAATCACTCGTTATGGTTCCACTGGGTGAAAGTTTGGATGCAGGTGAGCAAGAGAATGCTGATTATCTCTTTAAAAAAGTTACCTACAAAGATGATATTTTAGGTAAAAGCAATGTGAAGGGTTCTCAATTTGCACAACCACTCTTTGAGTTCCACGCAGCATGTCCAGGATGTGGTGAAACGCCTTATATTACCTTAGCAACACGTCTGTTTGGTGAGAGTATGATGATTGCTAATGCCACAGGATGTTCTTCAATTTATGGTGGTTCAGCACCTTCAACCCCATACCGTAAAAATGACAAAGGATTTGGTCCTGCATGGGCAAACTCATTGTTTGAAGATAATGCGGAGTTTGGTTTGGGTATGCATGTAGCGAATGAGACGATTCGTCATCGTATTCAATCCGTGATGGAAGCTTCTTTAGACAAAGCGCCTAATGCCATTGCAGCCCTCTATAAAGATTGGATAGAGTTTAGAGATGACAGAGTCAAATCAGCTGAGATTCGTGACCTTTTAGTCCCTCAGTTACAAGCACATCCAAGCGCTGCAGGTGCTGATATTATTTTAAATCTTAAACAGTATCTTGCGAAAAAATCACAATGGATTTTTGGTGGAGATGGTTGGGCGTATGACATTGGTTATGGTGGACTTGACCATGTTATCGCCAGTGGTGAGGATGTAAACATTTTGGTACTTGATACTGAGGTTTACTCTAACACAGGTGGTCAAAGCTCCAAATCGTCTCGTGCAGGTTCAATTGCTCAATTTACGGCAGCGGGAAAACCGAGCCAGAAAAAAGATTTGGGTTACATTGCAATGACGTATGGCAATGTCTTTGTCGCACAAATCAACTCAAATGCCTCAGCAGCGCAAGCGATTAAAGCGTTTGAAGCAGCCGAAGCATATCCTGGTGTTTCACTCATTATTGCCTATTCACCATGTATCGCACATGGTATTAAAGGTGGTCTTGGCAAATCAGGTAATCAAGGAGAATTGGCAACCAAATGTGGTTACTGGCCAATTTATACGTATGATCCACGTTTAGAAAAAGAGGGTAAAAATCCTGTTAAAATTACAGGAAAAGAGCCTGATTGGTCATTGTACGATGAATTCTTGATGAATGAGGTACGTTATGCGTCCCTTAAAAAATCAAATCCAGAACATGCACAAGAATTGTTTGAGCACAATAAAAAAGATGCACAACGTAGATGGAGACAACTTAACCGTTTAGCGCAAGCAGATTTTTCTAACGAATTAGAAGAGGCGTAAAAACCTCTTTTTTTTAAGGAGCAAAAGCTTTTTTTGCTCCTTTTTCTTCTTTTTTCTGACGTTTTTTATTTCATTTTTTACCCTTTTTTTCTCAGCATGCTTTAATTCTTCTCCCTATAAAATATACTCAAAGTTGTGACATTTTTGTGATAAAATCAACTTTATAAAATTTTCTAGGAGGCATTCTATGTTTCAAAATTCTTTTTTTCGGAAGTATTTTATGGCATTTGTTTTTTCATGGCTTTTTGTTCCTGCATTGATGGCAGCAGATGCGTTTAGTTTAGCACCGTTACCCTATGGATACGATGCCTTAGAGCCTGCGATTGATAAAGCAACCATGCAGATTCATCATGGCAAACATCATCAAGCATATGTGAATAATTTAAATGCGCAAGTAGCCACTTATCCTGAGCTTAAAGGAATGAGTGTGGAACAAATTATGGCGTCTGTTTCTAAATACAATACAGCCGTACGCAACAATGGTGGTGGACATTATAACCATGATTTATTTTGGAAACTCATGGCACCTGTGGGAAAAGGCGGTACGCCATCAGCTTCACTTTCTAAAGCGATAGAGCGTGATTTTGGAAGTGTTGAGAAGATGAAAGAGGCGTTTGAAAAAGCAGGGGCTACTCGTTTTGGTTCAGGTTGGGCATGGCTGATCGTAACTGCCGATAAAAAATTAGCGGTGATATCAACACCCAATCAAGATAATCCTTTAATGGATAGTGCAGAGATAAAAGGAACACCGATATTAGCAGCAGATGTGTGGGAGCATGCGTATTATCTTAAGTATCAAAATAAACGTGGGGATTATTTGAAAAATTGGTGGAGTGTAGTGAATTGGAATGAGGTCAATGCACGTTTTAATGCGGCAATGAAGTAGTTAAAATACGTTACATGTAAGGAGTTAATCCTTACATGTAAAAGTGTTATTTTTGAAATTCAGCAGATACTTGTGCGTTTGATTTTGCAACATCACCACTTCCATGAATAATGTGTGGAATACAGCCTGTACAAACGTGAATCTCTTCGCCATTTTTCATTGCTTTGATAAAGACTGCATTATTACTCTCGTCACTACTTCTCAGACAGACGTTGCATACTTGAATATTGTTAATTTCCATAAGAACTCCTTGTTAAATTTGGCGTATTATAGTGGAAAAAAAAAGGAAAAAGATTGAGGTATATCAAGGCTTAGATTTTATAAAGCCAGTCACCTTTTTGCTCATTCCAAAATGGAAATTGCTCTTGAAATTCATCTTGAGTGAAGCGAAAACGAAATTGTTCCGTATAAAGCATAAGAAGCTTATAGGCTTCATGAATCTCTTGAAATTTCTCATTTTCTTCACCCGAAGCGTCGGGATGGTGCTGTTTGCAGAGCTCAAGATAGCGTTCTCGAATTTCCTTTTTACCCATTCCCGAAATAATGCCTAAGGTTTCTAAGGCTTTTTGAAAGGTTTCGTAGTGCATGGTTAGAAGGTTAAGATTTTTTCTGCTTCAATGCTCCACTCAGTGAGCATTCCCATGGTGCCTTTGATGGTTTCATTGAAATAGGGTTCATTTTTGTATAGACCGCATCGTGTCATGCAGGTACCACATACGCCTAAAGCAACACCATCGATAAAGAGCTCTTTGAGCATAGCGACTAAATCGTAGTCGTAAAAATCAGGCTTTTTGTTTGCTTCACGTGCCATATCCACCGCATCACTCATCAAAAAGATTTTGACTTTTTCACCTTTTACATGTAAAGATTTTGCAAGACGCAGAGCATTGTACGCTTTGTCGCCTCCATCGTAAGGTTGGTTGTTGAAAATAAAAAGTATCATAGACTTCCTTTAATTACATATTTAGCTATTTTGCTAAATAGCTTTATTATGGTACAATTTTTTAAAATGATTGTCAATGAGGTAAAAATGACGTTAGAAGAGAAAGCAAAATTTTTTAAAGCCTTAGGAAGTGAAACACGGTTGAAAATTTTTCAAAACATTCTCCATTCTCCCTACGTTTGCGATGTTAATACAGAGGTTAGAAGTTTAGATTTAATTAAGCAAGCGACGTGTGTTGGAACGATTGCGAAAGAGTTTGATTTTTCATTGCCAACAATTTCTCGTCATCTCAAAGAGCTTAAAGAGGCACGAGTCATTAAAATGAATAAAGTAAGTAATAAAATTTATGTAGAACCTGATTATGCTTTCCTTGAAGAGATTTCTGAGTGTTTAAATCAAATTATTCAGGAGGGGCTTCATGCAAGAAAATGAGGATGCTTTTAGTGGATATGCCAACGAGTATGATGCGTGGTTTGATAAACATACTACGTTTTATAAAAAAGAGATGGATTGTGTTAAAAAACTTATAGGGAGTGCTTTAGGAGGTCTTGATATTGGTGCTGGAAGTGGACGTTTTAGTTTAAAACCTGCTATTGTTTGTGGGGTCGAACCCTCATTTCCAATGCGTCTTCTTGCTGAAAAAAGAGGTATACATGTTGTTGATGGTTTGGCAGAAAAGCTTCCCTTTGAAGCTATGCTTTTTCCTTTTGCTTTGATGATTAATAGCTTATGTTTTATTCAAAATCCTGAACAAGCATTGAGAGAGGCTTTTAGAGTTTTACAAAAAAATGGATTTTTAGTGGTAGGTTTTATTGATAAGTTATCGGATTTGGGTCAATCTTATGAGGCTAGAAAAGAGACGAGCCTTTTTTACCGTAACGCTACGTTTTTTTCTCGTGAAGAAGTGATGAATTTAGCGTTAAAGGTAGGGTTCGATGCGTATCGTGTAGAGCGTGAAGAGACAGATTTTGGAATGGTGTTTTTAAAGTTTTTTAAACCTTCTTGATGTCTTACATGTAAAAAGAATTAGAGAAAAAAGACGAGACTTATCATCGCATCAATGCCAATATCGACAGGTTCTTTGCCGATTTGTTTGGCACTGTTTTTGACTTCATCAATCATTTGTGTTAAGAGCACTTCAAAATTAAAATTGGAGGCATCGAGCAAGTGTTCCCGTTTGGTTCTCAGCGAGGGAAGATTTTGAACTAAATCCCATGAAAGAGGCTCCCCTTTGAGAAGTTTTTGGTGAAGTTCGATTTGCCAATTATTTTGCCATGTGGTAAAAAGGTAATTGCCATTGGTATCTTTAGCGGTTTTTATTTTCCAGCGAATCACTTCGAGGTAATAGAAGAGTTTTTTAAACTCTTCTTCTTTGTAACTTAATGTCGTTACCTGATGACCTTCGCCAATTTTGTAACTCTCCCAAAGCAATTTATGTAATCCTAAAATAAGAAAATCATTACGCTCAGGGATCGTGGGATTTTTATCGAAGGCAAGACGTAAATAATCATCATAGGTTTTGAGTAAAACACCATTGTAATGCATCCGAATGGTGTTTTTAGCGTATTTGATTTCATGAAAGATATAGGGTTGAGAGGCTTTGTTAAACGCTTTTGGATTACGAATATCGAGTTTTTCTTTGTAGGTGTAAAGGTATTGGGTGATTTTTTTATAATCTTGCGTGAGATTGGTCGCACCTCGCGATTGAAGCAACTCGCTTACTTTTTCTTGAGGATTTGTTCCGCATCCGATAAAAAAAAAGAGAAGCAAAACAGTGAATCCTCTAGCCATGATGCAAAAAATCCTTTCCCTTTTTAAGTTGCTCTTTTATAATACTCAAGGTCTCCTTAAGGGCTTCCCGTTTGGTCGCATCTTCTTCATGTTGGAGTGTCTCTTTAAGAGAGAGATACTGTTGTTCAAGTTTGCTCATTAAGATCTTAATCTCTTCTTTTGTTTGCTTTTTCTCTTCGTGTTCAGGACTAATACCTAAAATTTCTTTGAGGGCGTGAATAAATTTTTTTTGACTCATGCGTTGCTCCTTTATTGTTTTTCATGGGCTAAAGCACTGGCTTCTGTTTCCGTTAAAATAAGTGCTTCACGTCCCTCTTTAAGTTCTTTTTTCTCGTGGACAAAGAGAAGTTGTGCGGCTTTGGAAAGTTCTGACGCAATGGTGTAAGCATAGGTCGTATCATTCATCAGTGAGGTTGCCATTGTGTAGTTGATTTTATTGGTACGAATAAGATTATCCAGTGATTTATTCGCTGCGATATCATATTTTTGTGTATCAACATGCAGTTTACTGAGGAGTAAAATAGCCACATCTTCTTCATCGGTATTGAAAATAAGTTGCATCGTACGTAGATGGCTTATGAGATTTTTACGAATGTGGTTGTACTCAGTTTTAATGTCACTGTTGGATGATTCGAGGTATTTAAGCATGTTTTTTTGCATATGTTTTGACGCTTTAAAGGCTTCAACAATGCAAATATTAGCATTTTTAATGGCGACTAAATCGTACATGTTTTCTTGTGAAAATTTACCCTGTGCGGTAATGGCAAATGTAATAATCTTGCCATAAATCTCTTTGATATTGCGTTCATAATAGGCATCCATATCTACAAAAATCGCTTTATTGCGTTGGTGAATAATTTCATCAACTTCCATGCCCGAGGTGACATCATTTTTATAAATGCTCAGTGCTTGTGCAATAATGTCTAGGACATTTTGGTAGAGGTGTTTGGTCTCTTTGATAAGGACTGTGTGCGCACTGATAGGAAAATCAAGCGCACTTTCGTCCAAGTAGATAACATCATCTTTTTGATGTAAGTCTTTTTCATAAGGACGAAAAAGGGCATTGAGTAGGGTGACTAGTTGTGTTGTCCATGGAAAAAGAAGCATAATGCCAACTAGATTAAAAAAAGTATGAAAAAGTGCTAGTTTTAAGGCATAGTCATCGTTCATAATCCCAATTAAAGAGGCTGTTTCATCAACCAAATAAAGAAAAGGTTGCATAAAAATAATCGCTATAAGTGCGCTTACGAGATTAAACAGTAGATGTGCAACCGCAAATTTTTTGCCCTCGTTGTTAGCCGTCAGTGAGCCTAAAAGGGCGGTAATGGTTGTTCCAACGTTAGAGCCAATAGCAAGAGCAAGGGCATTTTCATAGGTGATTTGAAAAGAGGCGAGTGCGGTGATAATGAGCACTAAGGTTGCATGGGAGGATTGCATAATAACAGTCGCAACAATACCAATTAAAGTAAAAAGTAAAAGTCCCTGTAGCCCTTGCATGGCATAGTGTGTTACATCAATATGTGTTTTAAACGTTTCAAAGCCTTCTTTCATATAAGCAATGCCTAAAAAAAGAAAGCCCAATCCTACCAGAAGGTAGCCGATGCCCTTACTTTTTTTCTCATTTTGAAACATCATGATTGTGCCAAAAACGAGCATGGGCATCGCGTAGGTTGCAATGTCCACTTTAAGACCTAATCCTGCAATGAGCCATGCACCTGTGGTTGTGCCTAAATTAGCCCCAAAGATAATGCCAATACCTTGCGCCAAGGAGATAAGCCCCGCACTAATAAAAGAGATAGAGAGAATAGAAATGAGGGAGCTTGATTGCATAATGCTGGTGGTGACAATACCAAAAAAGAGACTTTTCGTTACGGTGCTGGTCATGCGTTCTAATAAGCGTTCTAATAAACCACCAATGAAGGCGCGAAACCCCTCTTCTAGACAGAACATACCAAATAAAAAGATAGCAATGCCTGAACTGATCAGCAAAAGAGTGTGGCTTAATGTAAAGGTATAGGCAAGAAGAGCCATGACTAAAATGAGTCCAATTCGCTTCAAATTTTTCCTTTACATGTAAAACTAGAGAGCAAAATATTGTACACTTTTTTTGCTATAATCCATGCAAAAAAGGATGAAAAATGCCATTACTAGATAGTTTCTGTGTCGATCACGTCAAAATGCCTGCCCCTGCTGTGCGTCTTGCTAAAACAATGAAAACACCTAAAGGGGATGATATTAGTGTCTTTGATTTGCGTTTTTGTAAACCCAATCAAGAGATTCTTCCTGAAAAAGGGATTCATACCTTAGAGCATCTCTTTGCAGGCTTTATGCGCACGCATCTCAATGGTAATGGTGTGGAAATTATTGATATTTCTCCGATGGGATGTCGTACGGGATTTTATATGAGTCTGATTGGAACACCCGCTCCTCAACACGTCGTTGAGGCATGGAAAGCATCGATGGAAGATATTTTACATGTAAAGAGTGAATCTGATATTCCAGAGCTTAATATCTATCAATGCGGAACGTATCAGATGCATTCTTTAGCAGAAGCCCATAAAATTGCCTCAAATATTCTAGCCAAAGGGATTGGGGTGATGGACAATGAGGCGTTAAAATTGGATGTAAAAAACCTTCATCTTTAGTTTAAGAGGCTCTAAGAACTTTTTAACTACAATCTAATTTTTAAGATTCAATTTGAATAAAGGTGTGAGAATGGAGCGTTTAGTTTCACGGTATAAACAGAGCAATCTGATTGTTCTTATTTTAATGGGTATGGTGCTAGGAGTGGTTATTGCTATGATTTCTCCAAGTGCTGCCATGGCGGTTTCAATTTTAGGTAAATTGTTTGTAGGGGCACTTAAGGCGGTTGCGCCTGTTTTGGTTCTTATTTTGGTTTCAACAGCCATTGCGACCAAAGAAGTAGGGGCTCAAACCAACATTAAGTCCATTATTATCATGTATGCTATTGGTACGTTTTTAGCTGCATTGGCTGCTGTGATTGTCAGTTTTTCGTTTCCTGTGAGTTTGGTTCTTGTCAATCCAGAAGCTGCTTTAACGCCACCGCAAAGCATTGTGGGGGTTATTAAAGGGTTTGTGGTCAGTATGGTTGACAATCCTATTAATGCATTGGCTAAGGGTAATTATATTGGAGTACTTACGTGGGCAGTGGCTGCTGGTATTGCATTACATCATAGCAGTAAACAGACTAAAGCAGTGATGCAAGACATCAGCAATGCCATGACAAAAATCGTTCAAGGTGTTATTTCATTGGCTCCATTTGGTATTTTGGGTTTAGTCGCTGAAACCTTTGCCGAGACTGGTTTTACAGCGCTTCTAGGGTATGGAAAACTTTTGGTGCTTTTAGTCGGTACTATGTTGTTTGTAGCGTTGGTCATTAACCCTTTATTGGTTTTTTTGAAAACCAAAAGCAATCCGTATCCTTTGGTGCTTATGTGTTTAAAAGAGAGTGGCGTCACAGCGTTTTTCACCAGAAGCTCTGCGGCAAATATTCCTGTGAATATGGCATTGTGTAAAAAATTAGGATTGCATGAAGATACGTATTCTATCTCTATTCCTTTGGGTGCAACGGCCAATATGGCAGGCGCTGCGGTTACCATTACCATTTTAACCTTAGCTACCGTGCATACTTTAGGGATTTCAGTGGATTTACCCACGGCTTTACTCTTAAGCGTGCTTGCGAGTGTTTCAGCCGCTGGTGTTTCAGGTGTTGCGGGTGGTTCTTTGCTTCTGATTCCTTTGGCGTGCGGTCTTTTTGGCATTAGCGATGAGATTGCCATGCAAGTGGTTGCTGTTGGTTTCTTAATTGGTGTGGTTCAAGACTCCACTGAAACAGCGCTAAATAGCTCAACGGATGTTGTCTTTACCGCCGCATGTTCGGATGCATCTGTTAAATTATAATCTTTACATGTAAACTAGTTTGGCGAGGTATTGGAGGCAAAAAACTCCAATTTCTTGCCAAAACCTAGGGTGTTATCCGTAAATTTTAAATAGCTAATATGAATGCTCCAAAGGCTCGGTCGCATCGCTAGAGCATAAGGAAAGCGTTTAAGATAAGCCCTTTTTTCCTTTTCAGTAGCTTCTTGAAAAATCCCTGTAAATTGCACCCCTTGAATTTTTCCCACAATTTTTGTTTCTAAAGCGATGCTGCCTGCTACTTTTTCATTGGCTAAAGCTTCTTTGCCATGACGTGTTTTTTGGACATCTGTAGCAATAATCAAGGCAGGTACGCTTTCTATAAACGCATAAAAACAAGAAGCACAATAGGGCTGATTGTTGCAAGAAGTTGCTAAGCTTAAGAGATGATGTTTTTTAATAAAGGCACTAATAATAGGCTCTAGCAAGAGGTTTTCCTTTTTACATGTAAAGATTTAGTGTAGCGATTTGAACTCGTTTTCATCCAGCGTGATGCTTTTACGCCACGCTTCGATTTTCAGGTCATTTTCCAAAATATGTTCCATCAGCCATTTTTGAGAAATAAATTTCATTTTCTCTTGCAACCCTTCTATGCTTTTTTCTTCCTTGAGGATTTTATTCATCCCTTCAATAATACTGTGATGCATCTTTTGATGTTTGATAAAAAGGGGATAATGCAGGCTTTGCATGTACGCCTCCTCTTCTTTAAAATGTTTAGCCATGTAGTCATAAAATGCTTTAAAGAGCTTAGAAAGCTCTGCTTTAGTCGAAGTTGCAGGATTGAGTGCATGTACCGCATTAGCCAGGGTGAAAAGCTCTTGATGTTGGGCATCAAGAACTTCATGGCGTAAAGAGAAACGTTCACTCCACTCTAAAATCATTGGGTATGCCTTTGAAACTGTTTTGTGCATATTCTAGCATGGTTTTCTTGTTTTCTCGCAAGGTTTTGTTAACGAAAATGGAGTAGAATGTCACACATATTTTCGAAGGAATCATCATGATGTTACAGCGACTTACACCTCTTCTTTTCCTTTTCCCTCTCTTATTTGTGGGATGTACGCAAGAAGTAACCACAACTAAAAAAACAACCCAAGTCACCGTAGGTGCTTACAGCGTAGGTGCACAAAGTATTACGCTTGAGCGAGAACTCTCTGGAAGAACCAAAGCTTCTAAAAGTGCTGAGATTCGACCACAAATTAGTGGCATTATTAAAGAGAGACTTTTTAAAGAGGGTGATCTTGTGAAACAAGGTGCAGTGTTGTACGCCATTGATGATGCGAGTTATCATGCCGCTTATGACGAAGCAAAAGCAACCCTTGCCAATGCTGAGGCGAGCGTGGAGAGTGCCCGTTTAAAATATGAGCGTTACGCAGACCTTGTAAAGGTTGAGGGTGTTTCCAAGCAAGATATGGAAGATGCTAAAACAGCGTATCTTCAAGCCGTTGCGAATGTAGAGGCAAAGAAAGCGGCGTTGCAAAGCGCTCGTATTGATTTGGACTACACGAAAATCAAAGCGCCGATTAGCGGGCGCATTGGTATCTCAAGCGTGACAGAAGGCGCCTTAGTTACGGCTAATCAAACCACCGCATTAGCGACCATTCGAGCTCTTGATCTTGTTTTTGTGGACATTACCCAATCCAGCGCTCAGCTCTTAAAACTTCGTACCTTACTCTCACAACAAGGGGTAAGCAAAGGCAATACAAAGCTCTCTTTAAAACTCGAAGATGGCACACTTTATGCGCATAAAGGGATTTTACAGTTTCAAGAAGTATCTGTTGATGAAGGCACAGGCTCTGTCACTCTTCGTGCGATTTTTCCCAATCCTGATGGCGTTTTATTGCCCGGGATGTATGTGCGAAGCATCATGGAAGAGGCGGTCTTAGAGAAAGCGATTTTAGTTCCACAACAAGGGATTTCTCGTGATCCAAAAGGCAATGCTACTGCTATGGTACTCTCTGCTGAGAATAAAATTGAAACACGCAAAGTGCAAACGCAAAGAGCGATTGGGGATAAATGGTTGATTCAATCGGGCTTAAATGTTGGAGATCGTTTGGTGGTTGAGGGCATCAACAAGGTTAAAACGGGTGATAGCGTTGTTGTGGTTGATGTGACTCAAAGCTTAGGTAAAGCACAATGATCGCTCACTTTTTTATCCATAGACCTATTTTCGCATGGGTTATTTCCATTGTGATTATGCTCACAGGTGTTGGGTCTATTTTGAATTTACCTGTGGAGCAGTACCCCGATATTGCGCCGCCTTCCATTCGTATTGATACGACCTATACAGGCGCTTCGGCTGAAACGGTTGAAAACAGTGTGGTGCAGATTATTGAACAGCAACTCACAGGACTGGATGGTCTTTTGTATTTTTCATCCAGCAGTAGTTCTGCAGGAACCGCACGTATTGATGTCACCTTTGAAAAAGGAACCGATGCCGATACGGCTCAAGTTCAAGTGCAAAATAAAGTCGCTCAAGTGACCACACGTTTGCCTAAAGCGGTTCAAGACGAGGGTGTGCGTGTCACCAAGGCACAGAGTGACTTTTTGATGATTCTCTCTTTGTACGACACGAGCAATACCCGCACTTCTGTGGATGTAGCGGATTATCTTTTAAGTACCATTCAAGACCCTATTGCACGGCTTGAAGGTGTGGGAACCGTTCAGGTTTTTGGTGCGCAGTATGCGATGCGTATTTGGCTTGACCCGTACAAACTAGCTTCGTATAGCCTGATGCCCTCAGATGTGAGCAGTGCGGTGAGTGCGCAGAACGTGCAAGTCTCCGCAGGAAGCATTGGGGCATTGCCGAGTGCATCTGATCAGCAACTCAATGCAACGGTCACTGCCAAATCTCAATACCAAACACCCGAGCAGTTCGAAAATATTATTGTCAAAAGCGATAGCAATGGAGCGATTGTTCGTCTCAAAGATGTCGCAAGAGTGGAGTTAGGCAGCGAGAGTTATAAAAACATTACCCGACTCAATGGCTATCCAGCCGCAGGTCTTGCAGTGATGTTGGCTCCTAGTGCCAATGCGCTTTCAACGGCGGATCGTGTTAAATCCACGATTGCTAAGATGAAATCCTCTATGCCTGAGGGATACGAAGTTGCCTATCCTCGTGATAGTACGCAATTTATTCGTATTTCCATTGAAGAAGTCGTTAAAACTCTTTTTGAGGCGATTCTTTTAGTCATTGTGGTGATGTTTGTTTTCTTGCAAAACTGGAGAGCGACGCTCATTCCTGCGATTGCGGTGCCTGTTGTTCTTTTGGGAACGTTTGGGGTGTTAGAGATTTTTGGTTACTCCATTAATACGCTGACGATGTTTGGTATCGTACTTTCTATTGGTCTTTTAGTGGACGATGCGATTGTTGTCGTGGAAAATGTGGAGCGTATTATGCGTGAAGAGAAACTCTCCGCTATGGAAGCAACCGAGAAATCAATGAAAGAGATTACCAGTGCGCTTATCGGTATTGCCACCGTTCTCTCTGCCGTTTTTCTTCCCATGGCATTTTTTAGTGGTTCTACGGGAGTCATTTATCGTCAATTCTCGATTACCATTGTCTCTTCGATGGTGCTCTCCGTGATTGTGGCATTGACCTTGACACCTGCTTTATGTGCTTCTTTGCTCAAACCGCATGAAGCAGTAGAACACAAAGGTTTTTTTGGGTGGTTTAACCGTATGTTTGATGCTTCCATTGAGCGGTATAAAATGAGTGTGGGAAGTGTTATCGCAAAGCCGATTCGTTGGATGGTGGTCTATGGCATCATCGCTTCTGTGATGGCGTTTTTAATTTTGCGACTGCCCACAGGATTTTTACCCGATGAAGACCAAGGGAACATTATGGTGCAAACGAGCCTTCCTGAGGGAGCTTCCTACAAGCGTACCAATGAAGTTGCTCGTGAAATTGAGCGTTATTTTTTAGGTCAAGAGAGCAACAATACCGAAGCCATTTTTACGATTTCAGGATTTAACTTTAGTGGTAGCGGTCAAAATGCGGGTATGGCGTTTGTGGCATTGAAAGATTGGGATGAGCGAAAAGGTATTGCCAATCGTTCCGATATGATTGCCTCTCGTGCAACTCAAAATCTCTCTCGTGTGCGTGATGCACGAGTCTATTCGCTCAATCCTCCTTCCATTCGTGGACTAGGGCAGAGCAATGGGTTTACTTTTCAGCTTCAAGGTTTAGCAGGAACGGATAGAGAAACGCTTAAAGGGCTTAAAGATACCTTTGTGCGTTCAGTGCAACAAGATAGCCTTTTTACGTCAGTACGTTTGGGAAGTTTAGGCGAAACACCACAATTACATGTAAAGATTGATGAGGATAAAGCGGTGGCATTAGGGCTTTCACTCTCTGAGATTGATAGTACACTGAGTTTTGCGTGGGCGGGAAAATATGTCAACGACTTTGTGGATCGTGGTCGGGTCAAAAAAGTCTATGTACAAGGGGATGCTCCTTTTCGCTCAAAGCCTGAAGATTTGGATCTGTGGTATGTTCAAAATAATAACAATGGTATGACCCCTTTTTCTGCCTTTGCAACGACCTATTGGAGTTATGGAGCGCAAAGCCTAACCCGATACAATGGTTTAGCATCGTATGAAATCCAAGGTGCAGCAGCGCATGGTATCAGCTCAGGTGTAGCCATGGATAAAATGGAAGCGTTGCAAGAAGCCTTGCCTGTGGGTACCAGTTATGCGTGGAGTGGGCTTTCGTATCAGGAGCGTTTATCGAGCGGTCAAACTATGAAGCTCTATGCGCTCTCCATTTTGGTGGTCTTTTTATGTTTAGCGGCGTTGTATGAGAGTTGGTCGGTGCCCTTCTCTGTCCTTTTGGTTATTCCTTTGGGTATTTTTGGTTCGGTTTTGGCGGCGTTTATGCGAGATTTGAACAACGATGTCTATTTTCAAGTAGCCCTTCTTACGACCATCGGTCTCTCCTCGAAAAATGCTATTTTGATTGTTGAGTTTGCAGAGATGGCTTACAATCAAGGCAAAGGATTGGTCGAGGCGGCGATTGAGGGTGCGAAGCTGAGACTTCGACCGATTTTAATGACCTCTTTAGCCTTTATCGCAGGCGTTTTACCTTTGGCGCTCTCCAGTGGAGCGGGTGCTAATAGCCGAATTTCCATTGGTACAGGAATCATCGGAGGAACCCTCAGTGCGACCTTTTTAGCGATTTTCCTTGTCCCTCTTTTCTTTGTGTTGGTACGAGGTGTTTTTTCCAAACGTAGCCATCATGCGACTTTAGTAGGGGAGGTATAAGATGCAAAAATACAGTCTGGTTTTAATCCCTCTTTTGTTTGCAGGATGTATGAGTATGGCACCAGAGTATGTGCGCCCCGCTGCGCCTATCCCTCAAACCTTTGATGTAAATACGTCGGTGCAAAAGAACAATCCTCAGGATTTAGCGTGGGAAGTCTTTGTGCGTGAGCCTTCCTTGCAAGCGGTGGTGGCACAAGCCCTAGAGCAGAGCCGAAATCTCAAAAAAGCAGTTGCTAACATTGAGATGGCACGAGCGACCTATCGTGTCTCTAAGAGTGCCCAGTTTCCAAGCATTGATGCTTCTGCTACAGGTTCAAAAGCTCGTACTATCTCAGGAGAGAGTACGGCGATTTCGGAGAGTTCTTCTGCCACGGTGGGCTTAAGCAGTTATGAATTGGACTTTTTTGGCAAAGTGAAAAGCCAAAGCGAGGCTTCTTTGCAAACCTTTAAAGGGGTTGAAGAGGCAGAAAAAACAGTACGCATAGCTTTGATTGCTGAGACGATGAATGCGTGGCTTAGTTATGCAGCGGATAAAGCGCTTTTAACGTTGGCAGAGCAAACGAAAGAGAGCGCCAAACGCTCCTTAGAGGTGGTGCAAAAACGAGTGGATTTGGGCATAGATTCCAAAGTTTCTCTCTTTAATGCCCAAAGCGTTTATCAACAAGCCAGAGCCGATGTGGCAAATTACACCACGCAAGTGGCGCAAGATAGAAGTGCGTTGGAGCTTTTAGTGGGCGCTAAAGTAGCAGATGCGCATCTGCCAAAAGGCTTAGATGAAGGGGCTCAAGCGTGGCTTTTGGATGTGCCAGTGGGACTCTCTTCTGAAGTTTTGCTTAATCGTCCTGATGTGAAAGAAGCAGAGTATAATCTCAAATCTGCCAATGCCAACATTGGTGTGGCACGAGCGGCGTATTTCCCTTCTATTACGCTTACAACCAAAGGGGGCGTGGGTACGAACACTTTAACAGGGCTTTTTGATGGAGGCACGTCTAAGATTTGGTCGTTTGCGCCCACGGTGACACTTCCGATTTTTGATATGGGCGAGAGGGATGCGAATTTGGACTATGCCAAAGCCAAAAAAGAGCTTTACCTAGCGACCTACGAAGCGACTATTCAAACCGCATTTAGTGAGGTAGAGAGTGCACTTTCACGCCGCTCAACCATTTTTGAACAGTACGAGGCTCAAAAAGCTTTGGTAGAAGCCAATGCAAACAGTTACGCCATTTACGATGCACGTTATCAAACAGGGGTGGATACTTACCTCAATGCGCTTCTCTCTCAGCGTTCGTTTTACAGTTCGCAAAAAACGCTTGTGAATGTACGCCTTGAAGAGCTTTCTAACCGTGTGAGACTTTATCGTGTTTTAGGCGGTGGCATTGAATCAAACAACGACTAATCTTCTTTACATGTAAAGTCCTATGGCTTTACATGTAAACCTTCTGCCTACGAAATCTACACCCCTTTTGTTACGAAGTGGTTATAATGTTTTCATACAATCCTCGTATGAAAAGGAAGCGAGATGTCAGTCAATAAAGTTTACGTGCTCGATACCAACATAATCTTGCACAACACCAATTTTATCAAAGAGCTGTGCGATGGTGGCAACAACATCATCGTTATTCCAGAGACGGTGCTTATC
>RZYK01000203.1 GCA_009930355.1 Campylobacterota bacterium
GGAAGTACCCAGAATAATAGAGACTCAGCTGGACGTAGACTGGGTGTTAAAAAATTTGGTGGCGAGTTTGTACGTGCAGGTAATATTATTATTCGTCAGCGCGGAACAAAAGTACATGTAGGAAGCAATGTTGGTATCGGTGTAGATCATACAATCTACGCGTTAATTGACGGTTTTGTTCAATTCCAACGTAAAGATAAAACACGAAACAAAGTTTCTGTTATCCCCGCAAACTAATTCATATTAAGAAGGGGATTTTTCTCCTTCTTTTCTCCTCTTAAACAATTAAATACCTTCAATGATTACCTTCTTACATGTAATGATTAAAGGTATTACTCTATACATAAAAAAGGTTTTACGATGTTTATCGATAATGTAGCACTCACTCTAAGCTCTGGAAAAGGTGGCCCAGGCTGCGTCTCTTTTCGTAGAGAAAAACATGTTATTCAAGGTGGCCCTGATGGCGGCGATGGTGGTAAGGGTGGAAATGTCTATTTTAAAGTAGATAAAAATACCCATACGCTTTCTCATTTTCGTAACAATCAACACCTTAAAGCAAGAAATGGTGAACCTGGTATGGGACGTAAAATGTATGGAAAATCAGGTGAGCATTTAGTCATTATTGTCCCTCCTGGTACGCAAGTCATTGATGCAGAAACCAATGAAGTGTTATTGGATCTTTTAGAAGAGGGAGATAAACAACTCTTTTTAGAAGGGGGCATGGGTGGACTTGGTAATACACACTTTAAAAGTTCAACCAATCAACGTCCAGAATTTGCTCAACCAGGTCGAGGCGGACTGACTAAAGCAATTAAATTAGAGTTAAAACTTATTGCCGATGTTGGGCTTGTTGGATTTCCTAATGTAGGAAAATCAACACTGATTTCTGTGGTCTCCAATGCCGAACCTGAAATTGCAAACTACGAATTTACGACATTGACACCCAAATTAGGCGTTGTTGTCACCGATGATTATCAATCCTAT
Source organism: Campylobacterota bacterium (assembly GCA_009930355.1). Classification (GTDB taxonomy): domain Bacteria; phylum Campylobacterota; class Campylobacteria; order Campylobacterales; family Sulfurospirillaceae; genus Sulfurospirillum. The sequence goes on from RZYK01000203.1 coordinate 985, forward strand.
GTCATGGCAGATATTCCAGGAATTATTGAGGGGGCAAGTGAGGGTAAAGGTTTGGGGATAGAATTTTTACGTCATATTGAGCGTACAAAATTTTTACTTTTTATGATAGATTTAGCCAATTATCGTGACCTTGAAGAACAGTACGAGACGTTAAAAAAAGAGTTAAAAAAGTTTTCTGAAAAATTATCACAGCGAGATTATGCTATTGCACTCACCCGTTGTGATACGCTTACCCCAGAAGAGATTAATGAAAAAGTAGATTTGTTTTTAAATCTTTTAAATTTAAAAACAAATGATTTGGCGCAAAAATATAAAGCCAGAGAGGATTTGCATTCGTATTGTCAAGATGTTTATGAAAGAGAGAGTAACGTGCCATTTTTTGTGATGCCTCTTTCGTCGGTTTCCAAAATTAATGTGGATCCTATTAAGTATGCACTATCTGATGTAATTCGAAAGGTTCGAGATGAAGAGAGTCGTTGTTAAAGTTGGTACACACGTTTTAAGTGAACAAAACCGTTTATGTAAAGAGCGTATTTTAAATTTAGTTGAGTTTTTGGTATCCCTTATGGAAAAATATGAGGTCATTTTAGTCTCTTCGGGAGCTGTGGCTGCTGGATATTCTATCTTGAAATTAGATAAAAAACTCCTCCACAATCGTCAAGCGATTGCTGCTGTTGGACAACCTCAACTGATGGCAACCTACAATAAAAAATTAGAGCGTTTTGGTAAAAGTGGCGCACAATTACTCTTAACCGCAGATGACTTTGACTCACGCAAGCGTTGTTATCATGCCAAATGTACGATTGATACTTTGCTTGAAAATGGGATTTTACCAATTATCAATGAGAACGATGCCACGGCAACGGAGGAGTTGGTTTTTGGCGATAACGACCAACTTTCTTCTCGTGTAGCTTATTATTTTGGTGCAGATTTGTTGATTTTACTCTCTGACATTGATGGTTACTACGATAAAGACCCTCATAAATATGAGGATGCCAAAATACGAAAAATTGTCCATGAAATTGACGCACGTGAGCTTGAAATGGAAAAATCAGCTAATTTTGCTTTTGCAACGGGCGGCATTGTGACCAAACTTAAAGCAGCACAATTTTTATTGGATCATCAAAAATCGATGTTTATTGCCAGTGGGTTTGATTTAAGTGATGTGAAAAGTTATATGCTAGAAGGTGTTCATAACGGTGGAACCCTTTTTACATGTAAGGATTAAAATGCGCGTTGTTTTTATGGGAACACCTTCGTATGCAACAACTATTTTAAAAGCGTTGTGTAATGAACCTTCGATTGAGGTTACGCTTTTAGTGACACAAGAAGATAAACCTGTAGGGCGAAAACAGGTGTTAACACCACCCCATACCAAAGCGTGGCTTTTAGAGCAAGATTTACATGTAGAGATTTTTCAACCAAAAACACTGCGTTCTAAAGAGGCTCAGGAGAAAATTGCTGCATGTTGTCCTGATTTTATTGTGGTTGCTGCGTATGGGCAAATTTTGCCTCGTGAAGTGCTCGATATTGCTCCATGTATTAATCTGCATGCTTCCTTATTACCAAAATACAGAGGGGCAAGTCCGATTCAGTCCGCATTACTTGCAGGTGAAGTCTATACAGGTGTCACATCTATGTTGATGGAAGAGGGATTGGATACGGGTGCAATGCTTGGGTTTTCGTATCTCAAAATTGAGCCAGAAGATAATGTATCTTTATTATTTAATGCCTTATCTTTATGTGCAGCACAATTGACATTAATAACCCTTAAGAACTTCTCTTCTCTTTTGCCGATACAACAAGTGAGTGCGAATGCAAGCCATTGTAAAAAGATTAAAAAAGAGGATGGCTTAATCTCCTTTGCATTGGATGCTACTGAGATTATCCATCGTTTTAAAGCACTTTCTCCTTGGCCTGGAATTTTTTTAGAATCAGGGTTAAAGTTATTGGATATTAAGCAGGTTGATACCATAGAAAATGAGACGTTTGGTATTATAAGTGAGATAACATCCGCGGGGATTATTCTTACATGTAAAAAAGGAAAAATAGTGGTTACAACACTTCAGCCCGCCTCTAAAAGTGCTATGAGTGCTAGGGATTATATTCGTGGCAAAAGGTTGCATTGTGGTGATTCACTGGCTTGAAACAATTGAATCAACGCATCAATATTTAATTGCTGCTTTACGTGAGGGGACGCTTTGTGCACCTTATGCTATCGGTACTAAACGCCAGACACAAGGGATTGGAAGCAGAGGTAATGCTTGGCATGGAGAAGAAGGGAACTTTTTTTTCTCTTTTTGTATCGAAGAGAAACACTTACCTGACGATTTACCATTAGCTTCTGTTTCTATCTATTTTTCTTCTTTAATGAAAGAAGTTTTAGCATCGTACGGCTCGAAAGTATGGCTTAAGTGGCCTAATGATTTCTATGTGAAAGATAAAAAAATTGGTGGCATAATTACCACAAAAATTGGAAACACCATTGTAGGTTCAATTGGACTAAATATTGTTATTGCCCCACCTAATTTTGGGCATTTGGATGTTTTTATTTCCCCAAATGATTTAGCTGAGCAGTTTATTGGAAGCGTTGATCAAAAAGAATCGTGGAAGAAAGTTTTTAGTAATTATAAGATAGAATTTGATGAAAATCGAAGTTTTTCTTTCCACTTAGATGGCAAATTGGTCTCTTTAAAAGATGCGGTA
>RZYK01000204.1 GCA_009930355.1 Campylobacterota bacterium
TTACATGTAAGCCTTAAAAAAGTTGAGTGATTATATCGCATTTGTTTTTAAGCTTACATGTAAAAAGATTTCACTTTATGCAGGTTTGGTATGCGAAGCTTGAGAATTTATATACTCATAGTGTCAATCTTTAAGACTTACGCCCCGTCAACAAAAAGATGGGATACTCCCCATAAGGTTTTTTGGCAGTGCTTACAATCTCAATAGTAACATCTTCAAAGCCCGCTTTTTGCGCCCACATAGCAAACTCTTCTTGGTCAAAACCAAAGTGAAATACACCCATATCTTCTTTATGAAACGTGCCATCTTCTTTGTCTAAATCTGCTAAAGCGATGGTTCCTTTGCTATGAAGCAAGCGGTAAAATGTGTGAAAAAGTGCCTGCACATCTTCAATATGGTGAATCGTCATTGAAGAGATGATACTATCAAATGTCTCATTAAGTTCGTTACTCATCACGTCAAGTTCTAGCATCGAGAGCTCACAGCCTAGTTGCTTTTCTTTAGCACGTAGCGTTTCATTCATCGAAGGTGAAGTATCGATGGTTGTTATTTTGCGAACGTATGGAGCAATTTGTTCGGTTAAAAGTCCCGTACCTGAGCCAAAATCCATCACATGCGTTGTTGCTTTATCGTATGTGAGTCTCTCCAAAATCGCTTCACCAATGTTTTTAACGTTGTTGGTGCGTGTGGCTTCCGTTTCATATATTTTTGATTTTGCATGAAAATAATCTGTTTTTGTTTGCATCAATGACCTTTTAAGATGGAAAAGAGAGTATAGCACAGAATTTTTAGGATGGCGTAGTGGTTTTATACACCACTGCGTCATCTGAGTGTTAGAATTTATAAGAGCCTTTAAAGCGGAATTGGTCACCATCGGCATCTTTGCCAATCGTTTCGTATTGGGCGACAACACTTAAGCCCTTTAGTGCTCCACTAAAGCTGTAAGAGGCGTAAAAACCTGTGTAAGAGACATCCGCATCGATTGCAAAATTGGCATCATGCGTGGTTGCAACATAGACGGTACCAACATTTGTGGAAGGATTGATTTTATAATCCAAACCCGCTGCATAAGCTTTCATATCAGCATAGTAGCTGTAGGAACCGATGATAGAAGCCGTATAAATAAGGTCTGTGCCATTGCCCGCACCGTGGAGTAATTGACCCATCGGGGTGTTGTCATCATCGGAGATTTTAGAGTAAGCAACGTAACCACTAAGGTTCGCATAACTTGCTCCCGCTTTTAGACCATAGCCATAAATGGAGTCATCTTCGCCCGCACTGACAGAGCTGTAATCATTGAGCCAGTATTGAGCGCCTAAGTTATAACCAAATGCACCTATTTTATTGGCATAGATTGCTTCAAGGTTATAAATATTGAGGTTTGAATCTAGCGTGTTATCATCGTTGATGTATGCCCATGCGCCTGTGAGGGTTAGTCCCGCAATAGATTTGTTAATGGCATAAAGAGAGTACATACCATCGTAATAATCTTCAAACTCGCCAATATCGCCCTCTTTGTTGGTACGTGCTTGAAACTTGTCGATGTACACAGCACCTAAGGTTGTATCAGGAATATCTTTGTTGGTAATAAGCGCACCTTCGAATGACTCACGAATGAGGCGTGAACCACTCCCTGCAATCAGTGGCGTTCCCATATACATACGCCCTACTTTCACATCGGTTTTGCCTAAGGCATACGCAAGATATGCTTCAGAGAATTGTGCCCCTTGCGCCCACATATCACGTCTAAACATCGTTTTGCCATCATCATCTACAAATGGCGTTGCACTGGATTGAAACGTCGCCCCTGCTCTAAATCCCATAAAGTTATCGGTAACGTAGTTGAGCATTAAACCTGAGGCAAAAATATCTTCATGCCCTTGATGGTCGTTTGGAATATCTCGGCTAAAATAGTAGGCACGAATCTCCCCTGCTACCTTACCGTTTTTAAACGCATCTGCTAGATTATCTGCTGCAAAAGCATTGCTTGACAACGTAGCAAGTGCCGCCATTGCTACTAAACTTAAGCGTGAAAATTTCATACATTCTCCTATAAATTGATAATAAAAATCAAATAATACATTCGAAGAGCTTAATTTTTCTTGGATTTTATTTTTTTATTATCTATAAATATTACGTTTGACTTGATAATCGTTTTTATGTTAGGATGCTATTTGATTTTTGTTATCAAAAAAATAGTTTTGACGAAAGGGTTTGTATGAAAAAAATCGGTTTAGCGATTTTAGCGTTAGTGGTTATTGGTGTGGGCTTTTACTTCTCTTCATCCAAAGAAGAGCCAAAAGCAGAAGCGTCCAAAAAGAGTGAGCAAGTGGTTACCTTTGCCAATTTTAGAGATATCAGGGATTTAAATCCGCATCTATACGCTGGTGAGTTGTACGCTCAAAATATGTTGTTTGAATCGTTGGTACACATTGCCAATGACGGTAAAATTGAGCCGTGGCTTGCCAAAGAGTGGAAAATCTCTGATGATGGAAAAACCTATGTGTTTAAATTGCGTGAAGATGTCTCCTTTTCGGATGGCGAGAAATTTAACGCTAAAGCAGCTAAAGCCAACTTCGATGCGATTTTAAGCAACATTAAACGCCACGGATGGTTAGAGTCTGTCCGTTTGATGGACGCTATTAACCAAAAAGGTGGCGAAGCGGTACACGTTAGTGGTGAGTATGAGCTGACCCTGAAACTTGACGCTCCGTATTACCCACTTTTGGTAGAACTTAGTGTCATACGTCCGTTTCGTTTTATCTCTCCCAAAGCGTTTATTAACGGTACGACCAAAGATGGTGTCAGTGCGCTGAGTGGAACGGGTCGTTATGTCTTAAAAGAGAACCGAAAAGATGAGTATGCGGTGTTTGAAGTGAACCCAAACTATTGGGGTACAAAACCAGAGCTTCAAAAAGTGGTGGTGAAAGTCATTCCTGACAATCAAACCCGTTTGATGGCGCTTGAAAAAGGCGAGATTGACCTTATCTTTGGTGTCAATATGGTTGATTCCGCTGCTTACAACAAATTTGCACATCTTAAAGGTTTTGGTGGTGTTATGTCTGAGCCTCTTTCAACCCGTATGATTTTACTCAATACCACCGATGCCATCACGGGTGATCTCAATGTGCGTCAAGCGATTCAGCATGCTACCGATAAAGAGACAATTTCTAAAGCGATTTTTGCGGGTATTGAAAGCCCCGCTGATTTGTTGCTATCTAAAAATACGCCCTACTCTAACATTGGATTAACTCCGTATGCATTTGATAGAACCAAAGCAGAATCCCTTTTGGAAGCTTCTGGATGGATGAAAGTTGAGGGTAAAAAATACCGTCAAAAAGAGGGTCGTGAGCTTGCCATTACGCTTAATTATAACAGTAACAACGTCACCGATAAAACGATTGCGGAGTTTTTACAAGGTGAATTTAGCAAAATTGGGATGAACCTGAACATCGTAGGCGAAGAGGAACAAGCCAATCGTGACCGTATGAAAGCGGGTGCGTTTCAGATGGTCTTTAACATCTCATGGGGTATGCCCTACGATCCACAATCCTTTTTAGCGGGTATGCGAAAAGTGGTCTATGGGGATTATTTGGCGCAACAAGGGCTTCACGACAAGGCTTTGATTGACGATACAATTTTACATGCGTTGGAGAGTACC
>RZYK01000205.1 GCA_009930355.1 Campylobacterota bacterium
CCTACTTCTTGTGCCACACCGACTCCTTGTAAAAAAATCATAATCACTAACCATATATTTTTCATGCAAATCTCTCCAAAATGGTATAGGAGGTATCTCTTTTTGCAGGAATAGAACCAATATCTTGAATCAGTTTTACCATTTCTGCTTGATTCATTGAATTGCTTGCACCCGCAGCTTTGACCACATTTTCTTCCATCATGGTACTTCCCAAATCATTGGCACCAAATAAAAGGGCTAACTGCCCAATGTAACTGCCTTGTGTTACCCATGAACTTTGAATATTTTTAAAGTTATCCAAATACAAACGGCTCACGGCTAAAAGCCTTAAGTAACGATTGGCAGACTGTTTTTTAATCTCAGGATGTTCCTCTTTAAGTTTTGTAAAAGCACTTTGAAAACTCCACATGATAAACGCCCGAAAGCCCTCCGTTTCATCTTGAAGGTCACGAATTTTCTCCCAATGCTCTACAATCTCCTCATCACTCTCCACCGTTCCAAACATCATGGTAGCAGTGGATTTCATACCGATTTGATGCGCCGCTTTATGCACATCAAGCCACGCTTGGCTATTTAATTTTTTAGGCGCAATAATATCTCGTACCCTATCGCTCAGTATCTCAGCGCCTGCACCAGGAATGCTAAAAAGCCCTTTTTTTTGAAGACGTAATAACACTTCTTTGTAGCTAATTTTTGAAATTTTAGCGATATAATCAATCTCGATAGCCGAAAATCCATGAATTGTAACCGTTGGATAATTGGTGCTAATCCACTCCACCAAATCCTCATACCACTCAATTTTAAGCTTAGGATGTACCCCGCCTTGAAATAAAATCTGCGTTCCACCAATACTTAAAAGCTCTTCTATTTTGGTACCAATCTCTTCATATGAAAGGACATACGCCTCATTGATATCTTTAGCGTGGCGATAAAACGCACAAAATTTACAATCCACCCAACATACATTCGTGTAATTGATATTTCTATCCACCACAAACGTAGTGATATTTTCAGGATGCAGTGCCATCTTTCGCTCATACGCCATTTTTCCTAGCGTATTAAAATCAGCCTCGCGAATCAGGCGTACTGCTTCTTCGTTACTCATTCGTTTCATTCTAACCCTTTTTTACCCATCTGCGCTGTTATTAAACTTGTTATTGGAACCACACTTAATCCTACAAAAAAAGCAATAGCATCCAAACGTTCATGGCGTATTAAAAAAAGTACCACTAAAAAAAGTATGCCATACGCCAATAAACGATACAGTGAAAATGCACTTTTATAACTAAGCGCAAGATTTTTAAAACTCAATTTAATACTGGAAGGAGCGTGTTGACTTACGTTTGTTGTATCTTTCTTATCATCGTTCTCATCGTCGTCATCTTCGTCGTGATACAAATGATCAAATTTATCTTCAGGAATATGACCCGATTCTAAGCGATTTTGCACCATTTTTTGATACGAATAAAAGGATGCAAACGTAATCAATAAAGAACTTAAAAAAGCTAACTGCGTATTTATCAGCCACTCACCACCTAAAAATAAAGCAAGAAGCAGAACACCCACATCTGCGATAAGATAAAAACGTAAAAGCTTAGTTGTTATTGGTTTCATCAGTCTGTGTTTGCTTTTGATATTTTTTATAACGCACATCATCTTTTAATTCATCTAAAGATTGGACATTTTTTTTATAGGCTTTATAAATATTTAAAATCGCACCACCAATACCCCAAAAAACACCCAACCAAAAAAGCCATTCATATCCAAACCAATGACGCATAAGCCAACCAAGCCCAATGCCCATTAAAATGGCAACGACAATAGAAACCCCTAAAGAAAGGTTTTCTGCCCCTTCAATTAATGTACCATATTTTGGTTTCTCTTTTTCACTCATGCAATCTCTTTTAATACTTTTTGCGCTGCTTCAATCGTCTCTTCTATCATCTCATCACTAATAGCATCACAAATAAATGCTGTTTCAAATTGAGAACATGCAAAGTAAAAACCTTCACGTAACATTCCTTGATGAAAAGCTGCAAAGCGTTTGGTGTCTGATTTTAGGGCATCCTCAAAGTTTTTCACAGGTTTTTCATTGAAAAAGAAACCAAACATAGAGCCAATTGCATCAACTTGAAGAGGAATACCAACGTCATTTGCCGCCTCTTTTAAACCCTTAACCAGTCGTTTCGCCTTGGTTTCTAATCTTACATGTAACGTATTATCTTCCATGATTTGCTCTAAAGAAGCGAGCCCTGCTGCCATTGCCACAGGATTTCCACTAAGCGTTCCTGCTTGATAAATAGGCCCATCGGGAGAGAGTTTATCCATAATTTCTGCACTGCCACCAAACGCACCCACAGGCATACCACCTCCAATAACTTTACCAAACGTGACCAAATCGGGCACGGTTTTATACACCCCTTGCGCACCTTTTAATGAGGCTCTAAATCCACTCATGACCTCATCAAAAATCAATAGTGTTCCATGCGCATCACACAGGCTACGTAGTTCTTCTAAGAAAGCAGCGTCGGCTGGAACAAATCCCATATTTCCAGCAATAGGTTCAATAATCACACACGCAATGTTCGAAGAGCTTTCAAAACATTTTTTCACACTTTCGATGTCATTGTATTTTGCAAGTAACGTATGCTTGGTCAAATCAGCAGGTACACCAGGAGAGCTAGGACTTCCAAAAGTCACCGCACCGCTTCCTGCTTGAACCAAAAGCGAGTCGCTATGTCCATGATAACACCCTTCAAATTTAATGATGTCATCTTTACATGTAAAGCCTCGAGCAAGCCTGATTGCACTCATGACCGCTTCGGTTCCACTGCTAACAAAACGAATTTTATCAATGTTTTCAAACAGCGAGCAAATGCGCTCAGCAAGCTTTGTCTCCGCTTTAGTGGGTGCGCCAAAACTCAGACCTTTTTTGACCGCTTTAATGACCGCTTTTTCAATGACTTTATTGGTATGCCCAAAAATGAGTGGTCCCCAACTCTGTACAAAATCCACATAGGCATTTCCGTCCACATCAATAAGAAGTGCCCCCTGCCCTTTTTTAATAAACAGCGGTGTTCCACCTACACTTTTAAATGCACGCACAGGAGAATCAACCCCTCCTGGAATCACATGACGTGCCTTTTCATACGCTTTTATGCTTTTATCATATTGCATTCTACGTGTCCTTATTTTTTTTAAAATTTTACTCAATATTTCTAAACAAATTACTTTTTTACTTCGCTGGAGACGTAATAATATAAACTGTCAATCTCTTGCCACGTTAAGAAGTAGGTTGGCATTACTTTGTGTTGTGTTGTTAACGCATAAAAGAAACGCTCTTTCGAAAGATTGGTAATATTAGGGGCTTCAAGCTTCATTTTTTTATTTTTATGGGTATATTCTGAAATAATACTTCCCTCACCTTTTTCCCCATGACACTTGTTACATCCAATGCCTCTGGGATTTGAATAGAGCATTTTTGCATACTCCATCTTGGTAATAAAATCTTCACTTAAAAGTGGGATAAAGCTTATCAGAAGTACTACACAAACTCTCAAAAAAACCCGCTTCAAAACTACTTTATCCTCTCTTTATTCATGATTGGGTATAGTACCAAAAATGAATTTAAAGGATGTTTGAATGCAAATCCT
>RZYK01000206.1 GCA_009930355.1 Campylobacterota bacterium
ATATCACCACTTTTCGGCATGGACTTGGTGCTCCCAATGATTTTTTTGAGTCCTTCAAATTCTTCCAGGTCTATTGATTCTAGTTTCATCAATTGGTCATTGTTGTACAAGTAACCATCCTCAAATCCATTTCTTACAACTCGTTCTACATATACCTTTTTGAGCTGCTCGAGCATACCGTTTACATCATAGCTTTTCATTTTTGAGCCATGAATTGCAATTATGGGGCAGAAGTTAAGAAACTCCCCCATTATTTTGCGGTCTTCACCTGATGTTTTTCCTGCCTTGGCCGATATCTTAGCTGTCTCAGCAATTACTTTTAGAGTGCGGTCGGGAGCGAAGTCGAATACAAAGCATTCTTCCTTCACCTTCCCGTTGATGGTAGCTGGTGTTTGAACTCTGAATATGGTTTGCATATATCCGGACGAAGAGGTGTTGTGTGAGCCTGAAAGCATAAATACTGCTGTCCACGCTTTTACCGACACTCCTGTTGTCAATCTACCACATGACAGGGTGATCGTGTAGGTTTCATGCGGTTTGTCTGAAATAGCTTTTTCAACTTTTTCTAGTGCTTCTTCTTTTGATTCCTCTTCGTCTCCATCACCTGCCACATTCACTACATCAAATTGTCCAAACACGGGATGCGACTTCAGCATTTTGCTTAAAGCTTTGGCTTCTTTTACTCCTGGTACCATCCAAAGTGAGTGTCGAAAATTATCCCGGTATTCTTCTGTAGAGTAGGGGTAATTGCTTTCTTCATCTTCTTTGCAAATGAGATTTAAGAAGGAAAGGACATCTTTTTCATGCAAAAAATTACCGGTATCATTTACTCTGAAAAACTCGCGGAAATTGAATGCTACTTCCTCGTCTTTGTAATCGCGTAGTATTTTACCTAGATCGTATGTGTAGATATTTAGTTTGGGAAGGGGGGCATACGGATTAGGATCTCCAAAGTGAATTTTATCCCATTCCGTTTTCGCCTTTTGTTCCATCACATAGTCCCAAGTATAGATTTCATCTTCTTCATAATTGTCCAATAAATTGAACGGTGTGCCGGAAAGATGAAGTACTTTGGTGTTCCCTTTTTGCAATTCTTGAATTACATTCTTGCCTAGCTCTGTTTGAGTGCCTTCATGTGCTTCGTCAATAATAATAAAATCCCATTGCGTGCCAAAGATTTCATCGTTCTTGTCGAAATTACCCCCTACTAATTCTGACCCTCTTAGGTCTTGCATTGAAGCAAAGTAGATATATTTTGTACCCTTCGTTTTGTGTTCTTTTTCTAACGTATCAAATTGGTTACCTTTGTTTTTTGAGCCGTAGGAATATTGCGGTATGTCATAAAAGATTTTCCCGAAATCTTCAAACCAACCTTTGTCAACAACGGGTCTGTGCGTTAAAATCAGTGTTCTCGAAAATTCTTGTTCTTTCACTACTTGAAGAGCTGAGAGTGTTTTACCAAAACGCATTTTTGCAAACCATAGCATTTCATTCCCTTTTTTGAATTGCTTTTTGGTTTTTTCTATGGCTTCTATTTGCTCAGGTCTGAAAATTATTGGGTTCTGTGTTTCGGTAATTTTGCTAGCATCTAGCGAGTCTTTACCTTCTTTGACAGCTGTAATAGCATTTTTTACTGTTTCAAGGTCGGTGATGAACCATTCGTTTGCTTTATTCCTGGTGTCAAAAATCTTCCTCTTTATTCCTGAACGAGTCAATACATTATGAACCTCTTTGTCGGAAAAACCTTTGACAATCCCTTTCTCGGCATAAATGGCAACTTCGGTGTATAACAGGTCATAGGAAATTCCTGCTGTCTTAGTGTATTGATCAATTCGCTTCTTTGCAGCTTTGTTAAGAGCTTTGCTATTTGGTTCGAGACCCCAAATATTTTCATTGTCAGATGTTGCTTCCCCAACTTTCAAACAACCTCTGTGTGCTTCATCATTGATACGAAATACATAGATTAACTTAAGCTTTAAAGTTGATGTGAATTTCATTATTTTTTACTCTTTAATAGGTCAACAAACTTAATCTTCCTCCCTGACTTACCTGTTGTTAAGTCCTTTTTTGTCCAGTCTTTAATTATACAATATTTCCCATTGTGCCTGAAAATATTATTATCCATACATCCTTTACAAAAGGTGTTTTCTGTTTTAACATTCCCAAATAGATCAACTTCAGATATTGTGATGCCACCGCAAGAATCCGGTATCACACCTTTTAGTCCATCCATTTGCCATACGTTCCATGAGATTATATATGCGATATAGCAAATAGATTTTATTAGTGGCTCTTTCCCGAATTTTACAATATAATTTTCAATGAACGTAACAAGCATTGCCTCACGAGCAAGAAGTAAGCTGTCTCCTTGCCATTCAAATGCATAGGTGTTTTTATATGCGATTTGTGCTGCTTTGAGCCATTCTCCGGTGGTATCCACATTTTCGCTAATTACTCTTAGCTTTCTGTCCAATATCCCGATTCTGTTCTCAACTTCTATGAACTCACCTGTGGTGCTGTCATACCTGCTCGTTATATAGGGTGCTTCGCCACATGCTATCTCTAAACGGGTGTCCCGCACATAATCTTCCCAGGTTTTTCCCTCTGGGAAAAGAATTTTTTCTCTTTTTACTTCCCACTTGTAGGTTCCATTGTCTTGTGGTATTTCTGTGTTAAAAACATCAGTCCTTCCAAACCAAGCATTATCTATTAAATTGTTCTGTGCATTGCAAATCCAAGAGGGGGTAAACACTTCTGCCATCTCTTTTGACCTCGATTGTTGCAGAAGTTTGTCTTTCTGAACTCTTGGCATGATGATATTCCCATTTTCTGCCGTGATTAATTCAGGCGATATTTGTGAACTAAAATTATATGCTTTGCCTAAATACTGATAGTTGTTTGTTGCCCAGAATATATTTTTTTGTGTTGTGTGATCACGTAGTAAGATTTCTAGAACTTCTGGATACTGCTCTATAATCTCGTTTTCTAATATGTCGATTCCTATTCTCACTCAATTTTTCTTTACTTGATCTTAAAGACTCTTTCTCAACAATTCATATTAACTTATCCAAGCAACGAATTTACGAAACATTTCTGTTAAACCTACCTAAACATTGATCACTTTTACATTCATCAGCACTGATGCTCATTCGTGATTGGCCCATTCCAGCCTATTCTACAATCAACCTTACGTCATGCAAGTATTAAATCAGTTATATAAAAAAACCGGACCTTATGAGCCCGGTCTAAACTTTGCCTGTTCACCTCTTATTTTGTTCTGGTAAAACTGTATGTATCGCTATAAGGATCGGTAAGAATCAACCTGTTCCCATCTATTTCAAATGTGAAGGTATTGCCCTCTGATGTGAGTGTGCCGGTCTGTAACGACGAATTGTAGGTGTAGCTGAAGGTCACGGTCATTGAGCCTGCGGTTAAAGTGGCCTTTGTCTGTGAGCTAACCTTGACCACCACTGCTCCATCATAGTAATCCGGCATCGTACCTGTCCATTCGGTACCGGCCAACGATTTTAATTCGTCTGTTGCGCTCGGATCTTCTTTCTCACATGCAAACAACAACGCTAATAACGTGAATAAAATTACTTTCTTCATTTGTTTTTCTGTTTATGGTTATTAATAGTT
>RZYK01000207.1 GCA_009930355.1 Campylobacterota bacterium
AAAGCAGGTGGGTATCACTACATCATTGCACCCGTTACCCAAGAAGGTGCAAATATTATTGCTTTAAACGAGACACAAACACCTGTTTTTATCCCAACGCTCCATGCCTCTAGTGTTACACATTTTGGAGAGAATATCATTTTTGGAGGAATTGACTACGACCAGCAAATTGCACTTTTAGCGCAAACAGCAAACAGCCGTGTTGGCAGCTTTGAAGATGGAAGTAGCCTTAGTTATCAACTCAATGGACTGGTAAAAAAACATACCCAAAATCTTTTTTATGAAAAACGAGTCGAAAACTCTAAAGCGAACTTTAGGCAAATGTTTAAAGGGAACAGTTCACTCAACAATACCTCTCTCTTTTTAAACACACCTTTGGTGACATCAAGCCTTATTGCCTCACAACTCAGAGCCAATAGTCTTCATCCGCATGTATTGCTTTCAACGCAAATAAACTATAAGCCCCTATTGTTAACGCTCACACAATATGAAGACAGAGACCAAATGTTCATTGCAAACTCCATTCAAAGAGCTCCTGCTGGACTTGAGGAGAGTAATAGTTTATTTGGACATGAAATTGTCTATGACTGGGTCAATTACTCCACCTCTATTGGTATAGATTATCTTTGTTATGATTTTTTTGAAGGAAAAGCTGAGCGTCTTTTTAAAGAACCTATTTTAAAAAATCAAGTTATTTATAACACATCCCTCTACCAACCAGGTCGAAACGAGTTTATTCAAGTTCCTTAAAAACAGAGATAAAAAATGCTTTTGTCTCTTCATCAATTTTACATGGCTTCCCCTCTTTAACGTATGCAAGCGTGGAAGTCATGCTAAAAAGTTTTTCTTCTTGTTTAAAAACATCTTGCCTTAAGCGCAATGAAGCATTTTTCATCTCCAAAAGTTCATTTCTAACGTCTATCATATCGCCTAGTTTTGCAGGCTTAAAATAATCAGCCTCCAAATGACGTACCACAAAATGCCCACCATTCACCGCAGGACTTTTCCCATGCCTATAGAAAAGATCGCTTCTAGCACGCTCACAAAATTTTAAATAATTGGCATGGTAAACCACACCGCCTGCATCGGTATCATCATAATAAATACGTGTTTTCAAACTAAGAATCTCCTTTTCATTTAACAGCCATTCTAACAAAAATTTTTATTTTATTCTTTACATGTAAAAACGTTTTTGATGCAACACTTAGATGTTTCCCTTATGTTTAATGGTATCAAGCACCTCTTTTGCAGCATCAAAATCAAACGATGCAATGTACTCTTGCATACGTTCTAGCTCATTAGCATACCCCAAATGTCGCAAGGAAGATTCCAATTCATTGAGACAATCAACCGCTTCTGAGTCAAGTTCTTCTAACAAATGAGTAAGCTTTTCTATCATTTCATAAAGATTTTCTCCGCTTAACAACTCTGCTTCTTTAACATTATTGTCATTCCCTAAAAGATGATTCTTAAAAGCATCTCTTAAATGAGCAATCACTCCTTCAAGTTCCTCTTCAGAGCGCTTCAGGTGCATTTGTTCATCTAAAGACTCTTTTAAAGCGCTTTCTAACGATTGAGCAGAGGTAAAAAGCTTTGTTGCACCAATGTTTCCAGCTAAACCTTTAAGCGTATGTGCCTCTCGTATGGCAGTATCACGCTGATTTTCCTCCAAAGCTTTTTTAATACGTTCTATACTTTGAGCCTGTGTTTGTTCAAAGCGATGCCATAATTTTTGAAGCAAAGCCCTATTATTATTTACATGTAAAAGTGCTTTTTTGACATCAAGTCCTTCAACCTCAAAAATACCTTCATGAGAGATATCATCATTTTGAAGCAAAAGAGCCTCTTTTCTAAGAGGATGAGATGGAATAATCCATTTTGCCATTGTGATAAAAAATTTTGCCATATCAATAGGTTTACTGATATGATCATTCATACCACACGCTAAACAACGCTCTTTATCTCCCTCCATTGCATTAGCTGTCATCGCAAGAATTGGCAAAGTATATCCCTCTTCTCTTATACGTCGTGTTGCTTCAAAACCATCCATTACAGGCATTTGACAATCCATCAGAACACCATCAAACGTCTTTTTTTCTACCCATTCCAATGCTTCTTTTCCATCATTGGCAACGCTAACAACCATTCCCTCTTTTTCTAAAATTTCTCTTGCAATCTCTTGATTAACACTATTATCTTCTACCAATAAAATCTCAGCACCCCGTAGTGCCTGAACAGACTCTTCGTAAAGTGCCTTTTTATTTTCCTTTCGGGAGATACGCATTATCTCTTTTCCTAAAACGTTTAAAATGGCATTTAAAAGAGTGGAAGGGCTTATTGGCTTAATCAAAATACCATCCACAAAAAGCTCTTCAAGCTCTTTTTGAAGCTCCTCTTTACTGTATGCCGTAATCATAATAAACATTAAAGGTCGCTCACTCACAATCTCCTTGCGAATTTTCTTAATGGTATCAATTCCATTTAAATGAGGCATCATCCAATCGATTAAAACAAGATTATACGGCTGAGGCTCTTTTTGGGCTTGATGTAAAAGCTCAATCGCCCTAAAGCCATTCCCCACGCTCTCTACTTTAAAAGAAAAAGAGCGCAAAATATTCTCCAAAATTTCTCTAGCACTTGCATTATCATCCACAATTAAAATACGCAAATTTTTCACATCTTCTTCATTAAAATACGGCTTTTGTTGTGCTTCTTGTATCTCAAATTCAGCACTAAATGAAAATGTACTTCCCTCACCCAACCTACTGCTAACCCAAATCTTTCCATGCATCATTTCAACCAAATGCTTGCAAATGGCAAGTCCTAAACCTGAACCTCCAAACTCCCGTGTTGTAGAGAGGTCAGCCTGAGAGAAGGCTTCAAACAATTTTGCCTGTTGTGCTTCATCAATGCCTATCCCTGTATCATGGACTTCAAATAGAAGATGAACTCGCTTATTGTCTTGTTTCAAGAACTTCACGAGAAGCGTTATTTCACCTTTGAAAGTGAATTTAATGGCATTGTTCACCAAATTAATTAAAATTTGCCCCAAACGCAATGGATCACCTTTTAAGGCTGTTGGAATCGTAGCATCAATGTCAAAAAGAAGTTCCAAACCTTTTTCTTGTGCCTTCATAACAGAGAGGTCTGCTAAATGTTCCATAACATCTTCAAGATAAAAATCAATCGACTCAAAACTCATTTTTCCTGCTTCTATTTTTGAAAAATCCAATATATCGTTAATAATGCCCAAAAGATGTTTAGAAGCATTGTCAATTTTGTCAAGATAATTCCGCTGTTGGGAAGAAAGTTCCGTTTGCAATGCCAAATGCGCCATTCCAATAATTGCGTTCATTGGGGTACGAATTTCATGGCTCATGTTGGCTAAAAATGCACTTTTTACTTGTGTGGCTTCTTCGGCAAGTGATTTTGCTTTTTGAATCACCTCTAATGCCTCTTTTTCTGTGCTAATATCTTCAACAACGACGACCACACCCTTTTCTCTATCCAAATAATCAATTGCTCTACCTGATAATCTTGCCCAAAACAGTGTTTTATCTTTACGAAGTAAAAGGTGTTCAAATCGTATCACCTCGCCACTCCAAACTTTTTCATAAAGAGCCTCTAAATCAGGT
>RZYK01000208.1 GCA_009930355.1 Campylobacterota bacterium
TCAATTTAATGGTTTAATCCGTCTCTCTCCAGAAATGGCTTCAGAAATGATTGACATGAAAGTGGGCGATTCTGTTGATATGGAAAAGATTGATAAAGCTATTAAAATGCTTTATAAACAAAATTATTTTGAAGATATATGGATTGAAGATGTGAGTGAAGGTGCTTTGGTTGTTCATGTTAAGGAAAAGCCAGTCATTGCTAAAGTTGATTTTACAGGTATTAGTGAAAATGATGTTGAAGAAGTGAACAAAATAGCAGGTGTTAAAAAAGGTGAAGTTTATGATCCTGAAAGAGCCGAACTTGCTAAAGAAAAAATTGTAAAATTTTATGAAGATAAAGGCTATTTTGACACGGTTGTAGAAGTAAAAAATAATCCTCTTAATGAAAATCTTTCTACGTCACTTGATTTTGTGATTAATCGTGGTGAAAATGTTGTTATTAAAAATGTGACATTGTGTGGTTCAAAAGAATTAGGATATTCTGATATTGAGCCTAATATTGCCAATAAATCTGAAGAGTGGCTTCCATGGATGTGGGGTTTTAATGATGGAAAGCTTAGATTGAATGATTTGGAACATGATTCTGCTAGAATCAAAGATGCTTATATGCAAAAAGGGTATCTTGATTGTAAAGTAAGTGAGCCATTTTTAAAGACATATTTCGATAGCTATACAGCCGATTTGGTTTACAGTGTTAATGAGGGCGAGCAATATAAAGTAGGTTCTATTGCCATTGAAATTCCAGAAGGTCTTGTGAATAAAGAAGAGATTATTCAAGAAATGTTTTTGGAAAATGGAAAAGTTTTTAATGTTGCAAAATTACGTAAAGATATGGCTCTTATAGAGACAAAAGTAGCTGATTTAGGTTATGCCTTTGTTAAAGTGATGCCTGATGTTAAAAGTGATAAAACAAATCATGTAGCTAATATTACATATCGTGTTCTTCCTGGTGAAAAGGTTTACATTAATACGGTTCGTATTGCAGGTAATAGCAGAACAATAGACAGAGTTGTTCGACGTGAAGTTTACTTGGCAGATGGTGAGTTGTATCGTCGAACTGATGTGACAGATACCAAAAGTGCGTTGAAACGAACAGGTTATTTTGAAGATGTTGAAATTAAAGAAGAGCGTTTAAGTAAAAATTCAATGGATTTAGTGATTAATGTAAAAGAAGCCTCTACTGGTTCTATTGGTGGTGGTATTGGTTATGGTTCCTCTGATGGTCTTTTGCTGAGTGCAAATCTTTCTGATGGCAACATTTTTGGTTCAGGTCTTAGGGCAGGGATTGATATCGAACGAAGCGATAGCGAATTAAACGGAGGCATTTCACTCTCAAATCCTCGTTTGTTCGACTCTGTATACAGTTTAAGTGGTCGAATTTATGCTGCAGACAATGATTTTGACTACTACGATGAGAAGCGATATGGAATCAATGTGGTTTTAGGACGCAAAATTGCACGTCATTGGGGTGTCTCATTGGGGTATATTATTGAACAAAATAAACTCTCTAATCTGGATAGCGAGTTAACACCCTATAAAGGAACGCTTTGGACAGATGAAACAACCATTAAAAGTTCTGTTGTTCCTGGAATCTCTTTTAACAATACAGACGATTATTATTTACCACGTAGCGGTATTTCGGCAAGTAGTACTTTAGAAATTGCTGGATTGGGTGGTGACGAGAAGTTTGCAAGCAGTGTAAATAAATTTGCGTACTATTATGGGTTACAAGATGTGATTGATTATGATTTAATTTTACGTTATAAAGCACAATTTAAATATCTTGCTATTAAAGATTCCGATGAAAAATATTCGTTTGGTGAGAAGTTTTACATGGGTGGTGTTCGAACCGTTCGTGGGTATGAATCAAACTCCCTTTCTCCAAAGATTCCAGGAAAAGATGTTTTGGTTGGTGGCAATACCATGTTTGTAAACTCTGTAGAACTAAGTTTTCCACTTGTTGAAAGACTTAAAATGCGTGGAGCACTCTTCTTTGATTATGGTATGATCGGAGAAGATGATCTTAATATTAAACGAGGCGGTACGGGTGTCGCACTTGAGTGGATTTCACCGCTTGGACCTATTGGTTTGATTTTTGCACAACCTGTGATGGATAAGAGTGGTGATGATAAAGCATCATTTGAATTTACTATTGGTCAGAAGTTTTAACTACTACTTTTAAAACGAAGAAGAGTCTCTCTTCTTCGTCTCTTTCGTAAATATTCTAATCTTATTTAATAATAATGGCAAATGAAGCAGGTTTAAGTAATTGCTTGATTTGATCTCGTGCAAGAAAAAGTTTTCTCTCTGATTCAATCGTAAGAGTGTGGTTTTGATAGCCAAAGGCTATGTTACTTTGCGTTTTATCATTACTGATGGCTTTTGCGAGTGAAAGCAAAAAGCTAAGCCAATTTAATGTTTTAATATCAGGCAAAAGCATTTTGTAGGGCAAGATGTCTTCTTCTGTAGGAAGTTTATTGGTATGATATTTAATCAGCATTGCGATTAGTATTTTTTGTTGATGTGAAAATCCATAATTGAGATTATTAAGAACAAAATAAAAACTATGCAATTGATTTTGATAAAATCCTAAAGAGATACCAATGTTATAAAGCTCACACGCAACACCTAATTCATATTTAAACGAAGGATTAATGCCATGTAATGGATATAAGGTATCAAAAAGAGAGATAGCTAAACGTTTAATATAAAGGTTCTCTTTTTCTGTAAAGCAAAATCTATCTTTTAGACTTTTTAGACTCAGCTTAAAGTCTGAATGAAATTTGTGTTGATTTGAACGTAATAAATCAGATAAATAGGCTCCTTCTCTAATGCCCGCACCACTTGTAATCAGTGTAAAGGCCTCAAATCTTTGAGCAATTGCTTGAAAGATGATACACCCCTCTCTCATTGTATCATAGCGATCTTTGCGTACACCGAGGGCTTTTAAACCTAAGACATCTGCACTAATAATCTCATCAATAAAAGGCATATGTTCAGAAAGTTCATATTCAAACCCATGAACAGTTTTAAGTGGGTAATTGGTTCGTTCCATAATGATTTTTGAGAGAGAACGAAGGCTCCCCCCAATACCAATCATGTTTTTACATGTAAAATGTTCAGGAATCTTTTCAATGACCGCTGTAATAAAAGAGCGAATCTCATTTAAAGGTGTTTTTTTGTCAAAAAAGAGTTCTTTGAGTCTAACTGTTCCTATATCTAATGAGATAGTATCAACGATAATACCCTTTTCAATTTTTGCAAGCTCTGTGGAGCCTCCCCCAATATCTATGGTAACAGCTTCTTGAATTTCTTTTAGATAATTGAGTGCGCCGATGGCTCCATAGTATGCCTCTTTTTTGCCATCTATCACTTTGATATTTATATGCAATTCATTACGAATTTTATTAATTAATGTAGATGCATTGGGCGCATCTCTAAGGGCTGAGGTTGCAATACAAAGCACTTTGTTGCATTTGTAACTTTTAATAATTGAATTAAATTCTTCTAAAGTATTAAACGCTCGTTTAAGAGCGGGTTCTTGCAGAAAACCACCAAAATTATAAGCCCCTTCTCCAATTCTCACTCGGGCTTTTGTTTCATTGATTAAATGA
>RZYK01000209.1 GCA_009930355.1 Campylobacterota bacterium
GATAAATTTGAGCGCGGTACTTACGTTGTATTTTACTTCACTGCCCCTACAGCTGCTATTGCAGAAGTTGAGCGTTTAATTCGTATTACTGAAGAGTTTATTCGCTTTATGACTGTAAAATTCGAAAATCAAAAAGAGCTTAGATTCTGGAACAAACAAGTTGAAAAAATCACTAAAAAAAGTGATGTTGCGCCTGTTGTTGAATCTAAAGAAATTGTTGAAGAGCAACAAGCTACAACTGAAGCCTAATTAAGGAGCCATTATGTTCAACAGAGTCGTTATGCTTGGTAACCTCACGCGTGATTGTGAACTTCGGTATCTACCTAATGGTGGTGCAGTTTGTACAACAGGTCTTGCAACCAATAGAAAGTTTAAAAAACAAGATGGCAGTCAAGGAGAAGAGGTCTGTTTTATTGACATCACCTTTTTTGGTAGAACTGCTGAGATCGCCAATCAGTACTTAAGCCGTGGCAAAAAAGTCTTGGTTGAAGGTCGTTTAAAACTCGATCAATGGACAGACCAAAGTGGTGCAAAACGAAGTAAACATTCTATTACCGTAGAGACACTTCAAATGATCGACTCGCGTGGTGGACAAGAAGGCGGTAGCACTGATATGGGTGGAAACTATGGAGAAAATACTTCTTCTATGGGATATAATCAAAATCAGCAAAAGCAAACCTCTTATCCAAAACAATCAGCTCCTGAATATAGTGGTCATGACATTCCAGACATCGATATTAACGATGATGAAATACCGTTTTAGTAAATAAAAGGATAAAAAATGGCAGAGAAAAGAAAATTTGCACGCAAATACTGCAAATACTGTGAAGCAAAAGTAGAATATATTGACTATAAAGATGCAAAAATTTTGAGACATTCTCTTTCCGAGAGATACAAAATTATGCCACGTCGTTTGACAGGTAACTGCAAAAGACATCAAGAGATGGTAGAACTAGCAATCAAACGTGCACGTGCGACTGCAGTGATTCCTTACATCATTGACACACAAAAAGTTGTAGCGGTTCCTTTCGAGCAACTTCAACAATAGTCTTTACATGTAACGCTAGATGGTTTTCCATCTAGCGTTCTTCTTCTTATTTTACCAAAGCATATTCTAATACTTCTTCTACCCTTGACACAGGAATAATCGTCATTTTCTCTTTAACTTCTTCAGGAATTTCATCCAAATCTTTTTCATAATTTTTCTTTGGAATCAATGCTGTTTTGATTTTCGCTTTATACGCTGCAATGAGTTTTTCTTTTAATCCACCAATTGGTAAGACTTTTCCTGTTAAGGTAAGCTCCCCTGTCATAGCTATATCACTTTTTACTTTTTTGTCACAAAGAATGGATGCAATCGCCGTTGCCATAGTGATACCCGCACTAGGACCGTCTTTTGGTGTGGCACCCTCAGGTACGTGAATATGCAAATCATAGCGCCTGTAAACATCACTTGGCTCTATTTTTCGAGTACTCTCTTCTTTATCAAGTCCCGTGGTTGGAATAATAGAAAGTGGCACATTGATTTTTTGATTATCAATCAAGACTTTAACAACGCTCAAAGCAATTTTGGCAGACTCTTTCATAACATCACCCAAAGAACCCGTAATTTGAATGCCCCCTTTACCTTGAATACGAATGGCCTCAACCTTTAAAACATCGCCTCCAACGCTCGTCCAAGCAAGACCATTGACAATGCCTACGCTGTTCTCTTTATCTACTTCATCAATCTCAAAAACCGTTTTTGGTAAATACTCCTTAAGATTTGCGTTGGTAATACTCAGTTTTTCAAGTTTAGGATTCATTAAGAGTTGTTTTGCCACTTTACGTAAAATATCAGCAATCCTGCGTCGTAAATTTCTTACACCTGATTCTCGCGTGTAGTTAGAGATAATCAATTGCAATGTCGGTTTTGAAATCGCAACTTCACTGTTTTTTAAACCATGCTTTTTCAACTCTTGAGGAATCAAATATTTCTTTGCTATTTCATACTTCTCTTGTGGCGTATAGGAATTGACAAAAATAAACTCCATTCTGTCTCGAAGTGGTGCAGGAATCGAACCCACTTCATTTGCTGTTGCAATAAAAATAACCTTACTCAAATCGATGTTAAAGTTCAAATAGTAATCTCTAAATCTATTGTTTTGCTCAGGGTCTAAAACCTCTAAAAGCACAGCAGTTGGGTCACCCCTAAAACTACGTGCTACTTTATCGATTTCATCAAGCACAACCACAGGGTTCATCTCTCCTGCTTCAATAATTCCTTGAACAATTCGCCCTGGCATTGCCCCTATGTAGGTACGTCTATGACCTCTAAGTTCATTCACATCTTCCAACCCACCTAAGGCAATACGGACAAGCTTACGTTTCAAAGCTTTGGCAATAGAGTTTGCTAAAGAGGTTTTACCCACACCTGGAGGGCCTGCAAAACACAAAATGGCTCCATTAGCTGACTTGTCACCGATGCCTCGTTTATCTAACAATTCACGTACCGCAAAGTACTCTTCAATACGCTCTTTGGGTTTTTCAAGTGAATAATGATCTTTATCGAGTTGTGATTTTACCTCTAAAACATCAAGGGCTTTTTTCGAGAGTTTTCCATAAGGAATCTCAATCACCCAATCAAGATAGCTCTGAATTAAATTGGCATCCGCAGAATCTGGGTGCATTCGAGAGAGCTTATCAATCTGCTTTTTAATCTCTTTATAGGCATCTTCTTCCATATGCTCTTTTTTAGCTTCTAGCTTTTTGCGATACTCTTCTATCTCTTCTTCACGTTGATTATCCGTACCTAGCTCTTTTTGAATCTGTTTAAGTTGTTCTTTTAGAAAATACTCTTTATTGACTTTCTCTATTTGTGAGTGCACTTTACTTTTAATCTCTTTTTTAAGCCGACTGGATTCAATCTCTTCAATCACATAATCAATTAATTGTAACAGTCTTGATTCATCATCGACTTCCACAAAAAGCTTATACGCTTGCTCTTTTTTGAGTTTCATACTACTAGCGACCAAATCCGCAATACGATGAACATCACTGTTATCTTCAATGGTTTTAATTAAATCTGGAGGAAACTGTCCTCCCAACGAACCCAATTGTGCTACTTTTTCACGCAATACAGAAAGTGTTGCTTCTACTTTTACTGCTTCTGAGCGTTCTGTTTGGATAATATCAATCGTTCCACGAAGCGGAACAGTAGACAGTTCTTTTAAAATTTTTCCTTTTTGCATCCCTTGAAACAGTATTTTCACACGACCATCAGGCAAATCTACTTTACGCATAATAGAGCCAATAACACCTGCTGGATAGATGGCATTAAAATCACGTTTATGCTCCTCACCAACTTTTGCAGTACACACCATAACCAATGAGTTATGCTCCAACGCATCATTAGCCGCTTTTATATTCTCTTCATCGGCTAGAAAAAGTGGTGAAATCATAAAAGGATATAAAAAAAGATTGTCTTCTACGATAATTGGAATGTCCGCAGGAAACGCAGTATAATCGCTTAGTTTCATCTCTATCTCCGTTATAGTCTTATTTTTTAATTATTTTACATGTAAGAGCATAAGAGCT
>RZYK01000210.1 GCA_009930355.1 Campylobacterota bacterium
ATTTTAGGAGGAAAACACTCTTTATCTTATAACAATGAAAACTTTGATGTAAAGATACCTGCAGGGATTAAAAACGGCGAAAAAATGCGGGTTAAAGATAAAGGCAAATCATTTCAAGGGCAAAAGGGTGATTTGATTTTAAGTGTTGAAGTGGCTTCAAGTCCTGAGTATACCCGAGAGGGAGATGATTTAATTAAAAGCATAGATATTCCTTTAAAGACAGCACTCTTTGGTGGTAAAATAGCCGTTGATACGCTTTATAAGGAAATTACGCTTAAGGTTAAGGAAGATACAAAAAATGGACAAAAATTTAGGGTTAAAGAGTATGGTGCACTCAACCGTAAAACGCAAAATAAAGGTGATTTGTACCTGATTGCTAACATTGTTTTACCTTCTTTATCTTCACTTGATAGTGAATTAAAAGCAGTGTTAGAATCCAAACTACC
Organism: Campylobacterota bacterium; assembly: GCA_009930355.1. Lineage (GTDB taxonomy): Bacteria > Campylobacterota > Campylobacteria > Campylobacterales > Sulfurospirillaceae > Sulfurospirillum. Next base: position 447 of record RZYK01000210.1, read on the forward strand.
AAATTAAGAAGGAGTCTTTGATGCATCATGGTTATGAAGAGCCAGTTTATTTGATTAGTGTGGTTGCCAAAGTTTTAACCATTCATCCCCAAACATTACGTCAGTATGAAAGAGAGGGACTCGTAAGTCCTTCACGAACAGATGGAAAAATGAGACTTTATTCGCAACGGGATATTGATAAAATTAAAATGATTCAGCGTTTAACGCGTGATTTAGGTGTTAATTTAGCAGGTGTAGATATTATTATGCAGCTTAAAGACAAGATTGATGAATATGAATCGTTAATTGAGGGCTTACGTTTAGAAGTGAGTGGACTTTCAAAGAAAAATAGTCAAACCAAAAATCCTTTAGTGAAGCACAAAAATAGTTACGAAATTATTTTGTTTGGGGAGTGATTTTGGAGAATTTATTGACGGTGATTCTCAGCGCAACAGCCATAGCTACTTTTTTAAATATTTTATTAAAACGTTTTAATATTCCCACGATTATTGGGTATATTTTTACAGGTTTTGCTATTGCTTATCTGTTTGAATTAGGACGCAATAATGACTCTTTAACGCACATTGCTGAGTTTGGTATTGTCTTTTTAATGTTTACGATTGGCTTAGAATTTTCGATTAAACATCTGATGGCAATGAAAAAAGATGTTTTCTTTTTTGGACTTTTGCAAGTCTCTTTGGTGGGTGGAGTGATTGCATTAAGTACTGAGTACTTCTTTGGTATTGAGAAAAAAAGTGCCATTATTATTGGCTACGCTTTAGCGCTTTCCTCTACGGCAATTGTGCTTAAAATTTTCAATGATAGAGGTATGATTCATACCGTATATGGTCGAAAGGCTTTGGGTATTTTACTCTTTCAAGATATTGCAGTTATTCCTATTTTGTTGATGATTAATATTTTTTCCAATCAGGAAAGTTCACTTTCTACGCTTTTATTACAAACTTTTTACAGTGTTGTGATTATTTTAGGGTTGATGTTTCTCATTGGTAAATATGTGCTAAATCGTTTTTTATCGTTGGTGGTTTGGGCGGATACCGAGGAAATTTTTATTGCTTCGGTGCTTTTATTTGTCGTAGGTGCCTCATTTTTAGCGCATATGTTAGGATTCTCCTACTCGCTAGGGGCTTTTTTAGCAGGGATGATGATGTCTGAGAGTCAGTATAAACATCAAATTGAAGCAGACCTTGTACCGTTTCGTGATTTGCTTTTAGGACTCTTTTTTATTACGGTAGGAATGCAAATTGATTTAAGTCTTATCATCGAAAATTATGCAATGATTTTGCTCTCTTTAGCCCTTATGATGCTTTTTAAAACCTTGGTTGTTTTTAGTATTCTTTTTTTATCTGTAGGGGGAAGGGTTGCCCTTAAAACGGGATTGGCATTGTGTCAAGGCGGTGAGTTCTCGTTGGCGATTTTAGCATTGGCAAGTTCAAGTTCTCTTATCAGTCCAACGGTTGCTCAAATTTTAATTGTTACAGTGGTTATTTCTATGGTGATGACCCCTTTTATTTTAAAAAATTTGAAAAAAATTGTTGATGCGGTCAACACAGAACCGAGTAATGGAGATTTTATGATTCACTCATCAGGAATTAAGGATCATATTATCGTGTGTGGTTATGGAAAATTAGGACAAGAGATTGTGTATCGTTTGAAAAAGATGAATGTGAATTATTTGGTTTTAGAACACGATATTAATCTAGTAAAGTTAGGACAAAGCAGGGGTGAGCCTGTTTATTTTGGAAATGCCGCAGAGAAGAGTATTTTAAAAAATGCTTTTGTGGAAAATGCTAAAGCTGTGATTATTGCCATTAACAATGAAAAAAAATTGATTTTGTTGTGTGAGATTTTAAAGTCGTTTAATACTTCGATTAAAATTGTGGCAAAAGCCAGCGATTATGATGAAAAAAGGTTGCTTAAATCTTTACATGTAAAACATATTGTTAACGAAGGAAGAGAGGCTGCCAAAGCCCTTTTGAAAGTTGCAATGGAAGAGGATGAAGCGTTATTGCGTGATAAATAAGGCTATTTCATCACTTAAAAAATAGTCATTATTATAGATTCGATTTTCTTTGCAGGTGAGTCTATTTTCTTTTACTAAAAGGTCTACGTTTTCTTTCTCTTTTACGCTGAAATGTTCTATAGCAATCCCAACCATACTTCGAAGTCCTAAAAAAATAGTTTCTACATGTAAATCTTCAGTGCTAAGTTCTTCTATCTCTTGCATGTTAGGATTTTGAATGTATGTCTCTATGTTTTTAGAGGGATAAAATCGTCTATTTTTTAAAAAACCAACAGCCCCAGCCCCTATACCTAGATAGTTTTTTTGTTCCCAATAGCCTTTATTATGCCTACTTTGATATGTGCCAAAATTAGAAATTTCATATTGAGGGAATCCTGCTTGAATAATCGCCTTGACAAAGTCTTTGGCCAGTTTTTCAGAGCTATTTGTAACATCGTTACGAGTATAAAAAGGGGTTTTTTCTTCAAGAGTGAGCGCATACGCACTCAGATGATTGATGGGCAAAGAAGTAGCCATGTGCAAGTCTTCACGTAAAAGCATTGGCGTGTCAAGGCTTGTGCCATAAATAAGATCAAGTGAAATATTTTGTATACCTAAGTCATGTGCATTTAAAATCGCTTCTTCTGCGACTTTAGGGGTATGATTACGTCCTAAGAAATGCAATTTTTCTCTGTTAAAACTTTGGACACCAAAGCTTAAACGGTTTAATCCTAAGCTTTTCATCTCATCTATCCACGCTTTGGTTGCAGAGTGAGGATTTGCTTCGGAGGTGATTTCGGCATCTTGGCTTAGATAAGGAGAGAGCATCTCGAAAAAAGGTGCGTACCACGAAGTAGGAATAGTTGAAGGTGTGCCTCCTCCAATAAAAAGAGAGCTGATTTCACCGTGTTGTGGGGTGAATTTTTCAAGCTCAAAAGAGAGTTGTTGTGTCATGCTTTGCATATACTTTTGTTTCAAAGTATTTTGATTTGTGTAAGAGTTAAAAGCGCAGTAGTGGCATTTACTGTCACAAAAGGGGATATGCACATATGCAAGCACGGATTTCCTTGTATCAAGCAAGTTTAATGACTTTTTCGTTACCATTGTAACAAAAATATAGAGGTAATGC
>RZYK01000211.1 GCA_009930355.1 Campylobacterota bacterium
CCCGCTTCCGTGCCAATAAACTTTAGTCCAAACAGATCAAAAAAGCTCCCCAATGAGCCATGCCCAAAAGCAACTAAAAGCGCAATACCCGCCGCCGTATGAGGAATCATAATAGGGATATCAACCAAGGTTTCCAAAAAAGAGCGCCCTATAAATTCATGCCTTGCGATTAAATAAGCTAAAGGAAGCCCCGTAACCAAAGCAAAAAGTGTTGCAAACAAAGAGACTTTCATGGTCAGCCAAATAGAAGAAGAGACATCCGCTTCTTTAAGGGTTTTAAGAAGCGTAGCAGGATCATTGCCTATCATCATCTTAAATAAAGGAAGGGTTAAAAAAAGCAACATAATTGCGCCCAAAAAAACTAAAAATGTTGTAAACCAGTAGCGTTTCATAGGTAGCACACATCCTTTTTATGAAATCCAATGTAGATCGTTTCACCACGATTAATGGCACATCCTTCATGCTCACGTTTCAACACTTTGACGAAAAATTGCTCTTTTCCTATCGTAACAAAAAGTTTAAAATGATCCACTATTCCCATACATTCATCCAATTTTCCTTCAAAACAATAATCACACTTTGGATTGTTTTCTTTAGAAACTAAAATAGCATTGGGATCAATCGAAAAAAGCTGAGCAGAATCTTCACCCAATAATGATGATGAAAAAATATTTTTAAACCCTAAAAATTCCGCTACTTTCAAAGAGCTTGGATGCGAGAGAACCTCATTGGCGCATCCTACTTGTTGTACCTTTCCATCCATCACAATAGCAATGCGATCTGCTAAATAAGAAGCTTCTCTAAAATTGTGCGTTACATGTAATGTTGTAAGATGATAACGCCTGTGCATCTCTTTGAGAAATTTCATAATCGCATTCCGAAAAGTAGGATCAATAGCACTTAAAGGCTCATCTAAAAGTAAAATTTTAGGACGAGAAAAGAGTGCACGAGCAATCGCAATGCGTTGCTTTTCGCCTCCTGAGAGATTATCAATACGTCTATCTAGCAATTTTTCTAAACCTAAGAAATCCACCAAATCGTTAAACAAAGAGTCTGCATCTTCAATAAATTTATAACGTCCTGCAAAACGGATATTTTCTCTTACGCTTAAATTTGGAAAAAGTGCAAAATCTTGATAAACAAAGCCGACTGAGCGCTCTTCGGGAGCCATATTTGTAATGTCTACTCCATTAAACAGGAGTTTCCCACCGACACCATGTAACCCTGCAATTGATTCTAAAATAACCGTCTTTCCCGCTCCAGAGTGCCCTAAGATAACAAAATACTCACCCTCGCCTACATCAAAGCTAATATCATGAAGATGAAAAGCCCCTACATCACATGTAAGGGCTTGAAGGGAGAGAAAACTCATTTGCTTCCCAAAATAGAGCTATCGCCTGTAATTATAGGAGGGTTCATCGCATCTTGTCCATTTTTCTTCATAATCGCTTGTCCTTCAGCGGAGAGCACAAAGTTGACAAACGCCACCGCACCTGCTTTGTTAGCTGGGGATTTATCGTTTTGAAACACACTCAAACCATACACCATTGGCGCACCCACTTGTTTGACCACTTCCCCTGGTTTTTTACCATCAATGTTAAAGGAGACTGATTTGTAAAAATCTTCAAATTTTGCGTTTTTGAGATTAATCTCTTCAGGCAATGAAACATATTTGAGTTTATGTTGGTCTGCTACGGATTTGTAAATATAAAGATAGTCATATTGATGAGATTCTAAAAGTCCCAATAAATCTGTCTCTTTCGGGCGAACAATCACTTTTTTAGCATTTTCTTCGCCAATCTCATAATGGTCACCATAACCAAAAATTTTCGCATAAAGCCCCTCTTTTTTATAGTGCTTTTCTGCCAGCATGGTGACTAACATAGAGCGATATCCACATGGATCTAAATTGGGATTGGAGTGACCCACCGTAACGCCTTCACGTAAAAAAATATCAGCCCAGTTATTGCTGTTAATCTCTTTAGCAAATTTCGATTTTTCCGTATAGGCTAAAACCATCTCATTGGTTGCAAAGTGAGCATTGAATTTGGCATGATTAGGAATCAACATCGTATCAATCACTTGATAATCCGCACTTCCCATCACATCTGCCGCACGACCTAAATCTGTTACTTTACGTGCTGCTGCCACACTGCCACTTGGCTCTCGTTGAACATCAAACTGCGGATATTTGGTTTCAAATACTTTTTCAATCTCCGCAAATGGTACCGAAAGGCTCCCCGCATGCAATACTACAACAGGCTCTTTTGCCAATAACAGTGATGCCGCAAGCGCACTCAATACTAAAATTTTATTCATACAAACTCCTTTGATAAGATATGTTACTTTCGCATATTTACACTCAAACCTTCATAAAATTCGCCATTTAGTTTCACAAAGAAATAGTACACTACTTTAATAGCGTCAAAATAGCGACTACTCTTTAAACTCTTTTTTATTACGGGGCTTTAAAAACAACTCTTTGAAACGCTCATTGGCGTAGTTTTCAATATCTTCTTGAAGCTTTCGATACTTTTCCATGTATTCACGCGCCACAGGTGTCAGTTTTGTACCCGCATCTTCACCGCCACCTTGCTTGGTTTCAACCATCACATCGTTAATATTTTTTTGCAAAATCTTAATGTGCGTCCACGCTTTTTTATAATTCATCCCAATCACTTCTGAGGCTTTAGAGATAGAACCTTCTTGCTCAATGAGCTCTAAAATCTCCGTTTTACCCTTACCAAAAAGCAGTTCACCCTCAGCGTTTTCAATCCATGTTTTCGTTTTAACATACAAACGTGGACGTTTTTTTTCAGTAAAACACCCTAAACTACAATAGGTCACATCAATATTTTTTTCTTTGAGTGTCCCTCTGATTTTTTTAAGTCCAATGCCTCCTGCTTGCGCTCTAGCATCTTTACATGTAATACGATTTTTATCATCCAAAAAAGGACTCAAACGATTCAGTGCTTCCATATCAAATGAGCCACCCTCAACCCGACCAAATTGACCCAAATCACATGAATCAATACGTATTTCCATCGCTTTAGCTCTGTCGCCCACTTCACGGATAGGGCATTTTAACTTTGCGGCAATCTTATAGGCATCCGCACAATCAAGCTTGCCTTTTTCATTCAAATACTGCTGAATCAACGCTTCCATCTCAGACATACTTACGCCTCCACCACAATTCTTTGAGGATGACGGTAAATATTCATCGTGTCGCCTCTGACAAATCCAATCAGTGTTAAGCCAAATTTCTCAGCAATCATGAGACCCAAACAGGTTGATGCCGTTCTTGAAGCTAAAATGGGAATTTGGTGCATCACCGCTTTGGCGACCATTTCAGAAGAGAGTCTTCCACTCACCATTAAAAAAGCATTTTTAACATCCGCACCTGCTAATACCGCTTTGCCCACGACTTTATCAATCGTATTGTGTTGGGCAATATCTTCGCCAATAAAATAGGTCTGCTCATCGGTGAAGAGTTTAGCCGTATGCACACAGCCTGTTTGCTCGTACAAAGGACACTCGGTATAAAATTGACTCATTTCAGT
>RZYK01000212.1 GCA_009930355.1 Campylobacterota bacterium
AGCTTCAAGGGAAGCATCAAGCGGTGTCTTGTATCAAGTTTTTGTTGTTTGTAACAATGCATTAGAGCGTCTTTATCAAAATCTTACGAAAGATGAGGCAGAAGCGCTTTATGTAAAATTTGCAAACGAGTGGTATCGATATGATGGCACATTCGACAATGTTGACGATATTCAAAACTATCGAGACTCTGGAGAGTATCTCGATAAGTGCGATATGGCAAATGTTGTCATGGAAACAATGTAATGTATTTATGCTATAATAACCTTAAAAAAAATAAGGAAAATAGTATGGAAGCTAAAATTGCCAAAATAACCTTTTCTGCTCCGATTGAGATTAAAGAGGAACTTACGAGGCTTAAAGACGAACTTGGTGTTTCTGTCTCTAGCTTTTTAACTGAACTAATTGTGCAGTTTAAAGAAAAAAGAGAAAGGGAAAAATGGGTACAAGCGAGCATTTTAATGGAACAAGAATATAAAACCAATAAAGAATTATCCGCATGGGTAAATTTTGAGGAGGATATGCTTGAATCCTAAACAATGCGAAATTTGGCTTGTTGATCTAAATCCAACAAAAGGGCAAGAAATCAATAAAAGACGAACTTGCGTGGTTGTAAGTGATGATGCAATCGGGAAATTAAAAAACAAAACGGTTGTTCCCCTTACTGAATGGAAAGAGGTTTTTGAGCTTGTTCCATGGATGATAAAGATTGATAAATCTGATACTAATAATTTAGATAAGACTTCTGCTTCTGATACATTTCAAATTAGAAATTTATCTACAGAAAGGTTTATAAAAAAGATTGGTGTTATTGAAAGCGTTCAATTGTTTAAAATTCATGAAAGCATAGTTAAAACACTCAATATCTCTTACTCTATCAAATAGCCAATACTGGCTAGTCCCACAATAAAACTACACTCAATAGTTGACCCGATAAGGGAGCATAAAACTCCCTTTAGGGAGAACTATGCTCCTTCGGGTTTGGTGTTCACGCTTAATAAGCTGGATGTATAAAAGAACAAACCCATAAGGAAAAACAATGAAAAATGAATTCAAATCAGGCTATACCTACACTGGTAAAAACGGAGTTACTTGGACATGTGACTTGATAAAATCTTTGGTAGATTGACTTAGTGTGGCATGAACAAATGTGTAACCGCTTGCACCAAGCACAGACACAAAGATTTGTGCCTTTGATATCTCACCTGTTCTTTGATCTACAATTGGCATTGTAACTCCGCTGTAGTCTATGAAGAACTTGTCTCCTGCATAGTGAACTTGACGCATAGATGGATTGATAGATTTTAAAAATTTTGCATAGTAGCGATTAAATTGACTGTAGCTGTATAGCTCTGGTTGAACGTTTTTATACTCTTCATAGAGAAGCGCTCTTGTCATCCCTTTTTTACTCAACTCAACTCTTACATTGTTCCAATCAGGATGTATAAGAGATACTTCGGCTTTTTTTGCGGTTTGCGATGACTTATTTGGATGAAATAGCTGCTCTAAATCTGGTTCTGTGAGTTCTAGTATATCTTCAAGTGATGCTTCAAGCTCTATAAAGCAGTTGACATAATTGGCGACACTGTTTCTTGACACTCCGGTGATAGTTTGAATCTGTCTGTTGGATAGTTGGTTAAGATACTTTAATCTTAACACCTCTTTGATTTTACTCATACATCCTCTCCTCATTTATCACACCTTTTTTTAGGTGTATTATAGTGAAGAATACTCTTTACCTTAACTCTAACTTAGCCACGCATCACACTCAGCTAACTGGCCAAATGATCAATGCGCGCGGTGGCTAAGTGTTGATGCGCAGGGTGGCCAAGTGCTAATGCGTGGGGTGGCCAAATGGAATGCGCGCGTACAGAGGATTTAGAATTTGTCCTAAACGTTGCAAGCAGGACACCTAAAAAGGTCTGGACACTTGAAGATATTGGTGGACAACTCATTATTTGTGCTGGCTATCATCTTGTCAACCGTATTAATTACTTCATTACTGAAGTTGAATGGGAAGATGAAAATATCGAAGTGCAGTATTGCGATAAAGATGCGGATATTGATGAAAGTACAATTCAAAAAGCATTAAAAGGGATGCTTGACCATTTGATGATTATGGCTAGATTGCCTATACGAATAACTTCATGGTCATTTTCATAGGCAGATAGACAGATATGTTTTTGACGCATGCGCCCTCCTCAAAGATGTCACGGTTATACTTTTTGAGAAAATATTGTAGCACAGAGAGTATGATATTTTGGGGATGTTTTTAGATGTTTAGCGATCGTTTACCCTAATACTCTATGCTTTCATTACCTTTTTTTTGATTCAGGCTTAATGTAAAACCACTCGGTGTTGGGAGACATCGGGTGGTTTAGCTCTTTTGCCCTCCTCTTTGCACAACGAATAATTCTCTTTACTTGTTCTTGTAACTAAAATATGGTATCATTTATTCATGAGTAAAAGAGATAAACTTTGGATCAAATTTATGGAAGTTCCACCGAAAAAGAATTTGACGTGGAGTGACTTATTGGCACTTATGTCAGCTCTTGATTTTGTGCAGCTTGAGGGTGATGGTTCACGTGTAAAGTTTTATCATCACGCTAAAGATATTGTTCTCAATCTTCATAAACCACATCCAGATAATTTGCTCAAAACATATCTTGTAAAACAGATACAAGAAAAACTAAAGGAGGCATTTAATGGCTAATGTATTAACGTATGAAAATTATACAGGCTCGGTTGAATACAGTCATGAAGACAGGTGTTTCTTTGGAAAAATTGAATTTATTAATGATCTCATTACATTTGAAGCCACAACAGTGGATGAATTGGAGGCCAATTTCAAAGAGGCCGTTGAGAGTTATATCCTTACGTGTAAAGCGTTAAATAGAAAACCACAAAAGCAATTTAATGGGGTCTTTAATGTCCGCCCTGGTGTTGAACTTCATATGGCTGCAGCACGTAAAGCTATGGAGATTGGAGTTTCACTCAATGCATATATTAAAAGCCTTATCGCTAAAGATACCCATTTTTCTGCACATTAAAGCAAGTTTCTCTTTCGAAACCAAGTGAAGAAAATCATTCTAGGCTCTTTTATCCTCCTCTTTGTTTAAAAAATAATCCGTTTGACTTGCATAAAGCGCTTTGCTTTTTGTAAGATGTTATTTTGCAAATATTCATACAGAAAGGAAATGAATGGCTGTTTCCATAAACTTAGATGAAAAATCCCCAGAAGAACTCAAACGACTGCTTGATTCTGTTAAAACCAGCAATCTTAGCGTACAGGACAAAGATGAGTGGATTCAAAACGTGAAAAAGAATTACTTGCTCAAATTGAAGCAGGAGCTGCGGATATTGATGATATTGGTTAGCGGTTTACTCTTTATTGGGTATTGATTGAAAAAGCATTTAGTCTGTTGCTCTATACTTTTAATACCAAGACAAAAACCTCCTTTTTGTGTAGAAATATCCAAACTTCTTTAGAGAATCTCACTCCGATTGCCCGGTCGGAGTGAGTATAGTATGTTCAAAAATCTTAATACCCTCCCCTAC
>RZYK01000213.1 GCA_009930355.1 Campylobacterota bacterium
GTAAACAAAACCTAAATGTAATACTTTTTTTAATCTTAGATACCTAAGCTAGTTCTTTGACATAAGTCATAGCTTTTTGAACGTAATTTTAAGTAGACTATCTAGAGTTTTAACGTCAAAGGAGCCTAAAAATGCGTCGAACCATAAAATTTCAATTGGGGTTGGTCTGTTTTGTTGTTGTACTTTTTGCACTTATTTTAGGAGTAAAAACTCTCATGGAAGGCAGAGAGAAACTTCAAAATGTTGATGATTTACAAACTATGGTGACGCTCTCAAGCAGCATTAGTCTTTTGGTACATGAGAGCCAAAAAGAAAGAGGTGCCAGTGCTGGGTTTCTTGGCTCTAAAGGTCAAAAATTTGGTGATAAAGTCTCGCCACAGCGAAAACTTACCGACAAAGAGCATCAGCGCTACAAAATAGCTCTTCAATCCATCGCACTAGAACGCTATCCTCAAACACTCAAAGATAAAATAGCGACGATTGAAAGTTTCTTGCAAAAACTTCCTTCCATTAGAAGTCGTGTAGATACGCTAAGTATCAGCGTTGCAGAAGAGGTAGAGTATTACACCTTACTAAATCAACATCTTTTGGATATTGTCGCTTCCACCGCTGTTCTTTCTAATGAGCCAGAAATTGTCAAACAACTCGGTGCTTATGCAAACTTTTTAAAATCAAAGGAGCGCTCAGGTATTGAGCGAGCTGTGCTTTCCAATACGTTTGCTGCGGATAAATTTGCACCCAATATGTTTGTCAAACTTATTACGCTCATTTCAGAACAAACTTCGTACATTGATGCATTTTTTAGTACCGCTTCACCTCAGTCCATTACTTTTTACAATCAAACGATGCAATCGCCTATCGTCCAAGAGGTTGAAAAGATGCGCAATATTGCAATAGAAAAAGCGACCATAGGCACTTTTGGTGTGGATGCGACCCATTGGTTTGACACAATTACTCAAAAAATAAACCTTCTTAAAGCAGTGGATGATGCCCTTGCCAAAGAAAATTTAGAAACGCTTCATGCCCTTAAAACAACAACTAAAAAGCAGATGATGGTTGAAAGTTCTGGGCTGGTTATTGTCACGCTCTTCATTCTTCTTTTACTGTACACCACTATCAAAGATATTCTCCAAGCCATTACGCTCTCAGGACAAAAACTCTCGCATGTCTCTTCGACGCTGGATTTAACCTATCCGCTTCTGCTAAAAAGTGATAACGAAATCGCTGACACCATGCAAGAAGCACAAAAATTGATTCATAACTTTAAAGACTCAATTACCAAAGCCTTTGAAACATCCAACGATAGTGTAAAAGCCAGTAACTCCTTAAGCGACGTCGCTTCTAATCTTGCGAGTAACATTACCGAACAAAATAGATTTATTCATGGCATTCAAGAAGAGATGCGTCTACTTCGTGAAAAAGAGCATGAAATGCAAAACATGTCTCTTAAAACCTTAGACGATTTAGAGCAAACCAAAGCGGTGCTTGAAACTTTTGTCACCAGCATGAGCAAAGTGGTTGAGATGATCTCCATTGGCGCTCAAAAACAACACGAATTAGGAAGCAAAGCCAACTCTCTTGCGCAACAAGCAACAGATATTAAAAATGTGTTGGCCATTATTGGGGATATTGCCGATCAAACGAACTTACTCGCTCTTAATGCGGCAATTGAAGCAGCCCGTGCAGGGGAACATGGACGTGGCTTTGCCGTCGTTGCCGATGAAGTACGAAAACTTGCAGAACGCACTCAAACCTCCCTGAGTGATATTAGCACCACCACCAATGTGATTGTGCAAACCATTCATGAGGTAACCGGTGAGACTGAACACATTTCACAATCATTTTACCAACTCTCTAAAGAGACGAATACACTTATTGACCAATCTCAACACACCTCGCAAACCCTCAGCAATACCATTCGCATTTCCAATGAACAAAGTACAAAGCATACGGATGTGGAAAAAACCGTAGAGCTTTTCATGAAGCATATCAATGAAGTGACAGCGTTATCGGAAAAAAATAACACCTTAGGCGAAACGGTTAAAGAGATTTCTGCCAATCTTTCCTCTAAAGCAGAAAATGCCAACGTTGAACTTAAGCGCTTTCGTATCCATTAAGCTTCTTGCACAATACGTTTTGAAAGAGCCTGTTCGTCTTTTTACATGTAAACCTCTCACACAGGTTTACATGTAATTAATCACCTATTAATAGCCCTTTAGATACGATACTCCTAAAATTATCCAAAGGCTTATTTCATGGCTTCATTTACGCTTCCTGCCACTTTTTGGCAACAAGCAGATGTTTTTGCGACCCTTCTTCTTCGCTACAATCAAACACACAATATTTCAGGTGCGAAAACAAAAGAAGTGGTTTTAAAAAATATTGAAGACAGTGTTTATCCTTTGCAATTCTTACATGTAAAAACCATCAAACGAGCGATTGATGTGGGAAGCGGTGCTGGTTTTCCAGGCTTACTGCTTGCGCTTGCATTGCCAGATGTTCAATTTACCTTGTTTGAGCCTATTGCTAAAAAAAGTGCTTTTTTACACTTAGCCAAATCAACCTTAGGGCTTAAAAACATTGAAGTTTCGACCAATCGTGTGGAAAAAGCAACGCCCTTTATTGCCGATTTAATTAGCTCACGCGCTGTGACCAATACCAAAATGTTAATCAAATTGTGTCATAATTTTATAGCGCCTCATACAACCTTGCTTTTCTATAAAGGTGAATTGGTGGAGGAGGAGATTAAAGGCTTGTCTCACTGCCAAATCTACCAAAAAGAGAAGCGCTATTATCTTATTATGGAGAATGTTGATGTTGTTTAAACTTGCTATTTTAATCGGAATCCTTTTTTTAATTTATCTTTTTTTCTTTAAAAATAAACGTCAAGAAGAGATCAAAAAGAGTAATGAAAAAACAAAAACTTTAGAAGGAGAGACTATGGTAGAGTGCCAAAAATGCGCCACTTTTGTGAGCCATAAAGAGGCGATCATTAAAGATGGTCAGTTTTTCTGTTCTAAAGAGTGTGCGAGGTTAACATAATGTTACTGATTGGTCATGATGCCATTGCTTTTAAACCCTTTTATGCTATTCATACATTTGAAGAGGTGCTAAAAACACCCTCTTGCAGTATTGTCCTATTTGATTTCAACGCCGTATTAGCTAAAAAATGTGCTGATGAAAAGATTCTTTTTGCTTTACATGTAAAACAGATTAAAGAACTCATTTTGGCAAATGCTCTGGGTTCTTCCTATTTTGTTGTTACAAAATCACTGGCACTACAAGCGCAAAAAATTGCAGATGATTATCTTTTTGATGGCAAAATACTCCTTTTAAGTAACGATGAAAACGATATTGAGTTTGCAGCGCTGCATGGCATGGATGGTATTTTATTTGAAAAAGGAATTCACTCTCTGGAATCAGCATGAAAAAAACACACTATTTTCTCCTAGCATTTTTTATCACACTTTTATACTGGGTACTAGATGCTTACGCACATCTTCTGATTGCTCAATCCACGTGGATGCAGGCTCT
>RZYK01000026.1 GCA_009930355.1 Campylobacterota bacterium
GACCTCATTCAGGTGTTCCGAATTAGCTCAGCGGTAGAGTAGGTGACTGTTAATCACTTGGTCGCTGGTTCGAATCCAGCATTCGGAGCCACTCTTTTTTAAATTTCCCTTTAAAATTTTTTCTTTCTCATCTTGATTTATGATTTGTTTAATAACTGTTAGTTTATCATTTAAGGTAATCTCCTATACTTTCACTTGTAAGACAAAAACCTCCTTTTTGTGAACAATCTATAAATTTTATATCAACGCTCGAACTGCCCATTCGAGCGTTTCTTTTTTCTCAATCTCCCCACATCCTTTCTTTTCCCTCACAAATTAACTTAGATTCATAATACTATTGGCTATAATCGAAAGAATTAATCACAAAGAAGTACCGTGAGACTGATTCATTTTTCGGACACGCATTTAGGCTTTAACGATTTAGGCATTATCAATGAGCAAGGCATTGATGTTGTCCGCACGGGCACTCTTTTTCACCATCTTTATCCCTCCCATTTTACCTTTAGAAAATCCGTCTTATCGACAAGTTATGCACAAAACCTCGCCAACTTAGTGCTTCGCATCGCCTTCTCCAAAACACTCAGCGAACTAAGCGGTGCCAGTAGCGTGGGATTTTTAGCGTTTGATGAAGTGTTTGGAAGTCAAGACGAAAACCGAAGAATGGAAATCTTAGAAGCGTTTCATACCATAAAAGAACAGTACAGACAGATATTTTTGATAAGCCATGCGATGGAGATAAAAGAGATGTTTGAGAGAGTAGTAGAATTTTAGTATGTTTATATCAGTTTTTAAATAAGGATAACACATGAAGAATATAGATATGGCAATTTTGACAATAAACAAAGCAATTTGTAAAAATATTGATAGTGTTGATAATTCTGAGAGAGGTTTTTTATCGCAAAATATTCTTGCACAGCTTAGAAATTTTGTTGAGCATATTTTTTTAAAAGCATATAGTAATGGACGGAATATGGAGGTAAATTACGAAAATATTCAAGAATCTATGAATAATATGAAATCAAGAGCAGATTTAAAATTTTTAGGCAAATTTCATAAATTCTTACAGCCTGTTGCATCACATTATACTCTTGATGAAGAAAATTCAGAAAGATTAATGCTAAAGTACTACGAGTATTTATTAAAAATAAAATCGTATCTAAAACATGGATTTGATTTTGATGTTCTTGAAAATATAGATAAATTTCCCATTGATATAGATTCAGCTACCCAAGAATATTATGAAAAAATATCTCAAAAAATTAATCAGTTTAAACTTAGAAACCATCATTCGGACAGATACTATATTCAAAAAATAAAACCATTTTTTGTTAATTATGAGGTGTATCATGAAATAACTTTTACAAGAGCAATTGATAGTTTAAATAAATCCGATAGAATTATTGCATTTACAAAGTTAGATATATCAGCTAGTTATGCAGTTAAACTTACTATTTATGATGATAATATAGAGATTTTAGGTAAAAATATGCCTATTCATATTATTACAAATTGGGAAGTTTCAATTCGCCCATGTGAGTTGAATAATTTTGCGGATATATTTGGTGCCCATTCATATATACAAGCTACTCATAAAGAATATCAAAATTTAATGATATTTTTAACTCAATCATCCTTTAATCTTGTAGATCTGCTTGATTTTTCAGATGAACATTATGAAAAAATTAAGAGACAAATTACTCAAGATGTTAAAGTAACTAATTTCCTCCCCATGATTGACAAATGTCGAGAACTTGATAAAGCTCATTCAAATGGTAGCAATATTATTAAATATTTACTATATAAACTAAATAACAGAGTTGTTAAGGATCAATACGAATATAATGGAGCTCCTTACTATTGGGATGGGATACATCTAAGTTGTAAATGTATCCCTTTTGACCAAATGCCTTTTGTTTCTTCACCTGTAAAGCATAACCCAAAGCTTTCCGATTTATTTGATTGTCTTGATGCTTCTAGTAGAGAAGATGAATTATTCGCAAGATTTATAAAAAATAATACAGAGACTAAAGGAGTGTTATATACTCCTAAACAAGATATAAACAATTTTGAAAATATTGATAAGTTGATTAGTACTTACAATAATAAAGTGTATTCAAAACATAAAAAGAGAAGAAGTATTCAGAATTATAAAGATTTTATTTATATAGCTGGATATGAAACAGATACCATTCATATTATTGAGAAATTAAAAGAACTAGCCTCTTCAGGAATCAAAAATTATACAAATTCAGTTGATGCATGGTTGCAAGCATCTTCCTATCAAATTGATTGCAAAGATAAAAGAATTTCTTTAAGGAAAATGTTTTCAGAATCGAATGTAGCTTTGATTTACGGTTCGGCAGGGACAGGAAAATCGACTATGATCAATCATATATCACAGTTTTTTAATGATTACAAAAAGCTTTATTTAGCAAATACAAATCCAGCAACCGATAATCTAAAAAGGAAAGTTCATTCGTCACATTGTGAGTTCAAAACGATTACAAAATTTTTGACAGAAAGATATGGTGAAACTTCGTTTGATCTATTATTTATTGATGAATGTAGTACTGTTAATAATGAAGATATGGTTAAGGTTTTGCAAAAAGCTTCGTTTACACTACTAATATTAGTAGGTGATGTTTTTCAGATAGAATCAATAAACTTTGGTAATTGGTTTAGTGTAGCGCAAAGTTTTATTCCTCAAAATTCTATCACTGAGTTAACGGTACCTCATCGTACTAAAAATAAAAAATTACTTGAACTATGGCAAAAAGTTAGAAATATAGACGATGATATTTTAGAGCATATAACAACGAATAATTATTCCACAACATTAGATGATTCAATTTTTATTCACTCAGAAGATGATGAAATTATTTTGTTACTTAACTATGATGGTCTTTATGGGATTAATAATATAAATAAATTTTTACAAGGCAATAATGAAAGTACTCCTGTATTTTGGCAAAATTTAATTTATAAGATAGGTGACCCTATTTTATTTAATGATACAAAAAGATTTGGTCCATCAATTTACAACAATCTAAAAGGAAAAATTGTTGCTATAGAGCTTGATAACGAAAAAATACAGTTTGATATTGAAATAGATAAAACAATCAATGATATGGATACATTTCAATATGATTTTGAGCTAGTAGATAATTTAAGTAATGGTAATTCAGTTATTCGATTTGATGTTAGTAAACACATAAATACGGACGAAGATAATGAATCTTCTGATGCTGTAATTCCTTTTCAAATTGCTTATGCTGTTTCCATTCACAAAGCGCAAGGTTTAGAATATAACTCAGTAAAACTTGTCATTACGAATGAAGTTGAAGAAATGATTACACATAATATTTTTTATACGGCTATTACAAGAGCAAAAGAAAAATTGAAAATATATTGGTCGCCTGAAACAGAAAGTAAAATTTTAAAAAGTTTAGAAAAAAAGAATAATTCGAGAGATGTACATTTATTGAAATCAAAAATGTAGTTACATGATATTTATAAGCCGAAAACGGGGGCAGACAACTTTAAATTGATGTATGGTTAATTTGAGAGGCTATTTTTGAAGCCTATGGGTCATAAATATCTTTACATGTAAACCCGCTTTAAGTGAAGGTGACACAAAGAAATTTGGCGTGGGAATTGTTGCGTTGTAAGGCATTTCAGATTGAAATTTTTTCAAAGCAATGGAACAATAAAGAGTAAAGTAGTTGTTAAAAAAAGGAACTTGAGCAATGAGCGAACATAACATCATCATCTACAACACCGCAGACGGTAAAGCTTCCGTTTCGCTTCTTACCAAAGACGGTACGGTGTGGCTGAACCAAAGCCAGTTGGCGGAACTTTTTGCGACCTCAAAACAAAATATAAGCTTGCATATTCAAAATATTTTCGAAGAGGGAGAGTTAGAGCAAAATTCAGTTGTCAAGGAATACTTGACAACTGCCAGTGATGGGAAAAATTACTCCGTTTCGCACTACTATTTGCTATTACAGGACAAACAGCCGCTGAGATTATCGTAAGTCGTGCGAATGCTACACGTTCACATATGGCACTGTTCTCAAAAAAACTAAGCTTATTTTTTAACACATTAACGCACCTCAATGCGTGTTATACTGTCGCAGAAAATTTTAAAGGACGTGTATGCGTGTAGGAATTATTGGTGTGGGTGGTGTTGGGGTTGAGTTGGTCAATTATCTTTTAACGCTGGGAAATATGAGTGAGATTGTCTTAGTCAATCGAAATACGCAAAAGGCACTGGGAGAAGTGGCGGATTTTTCGTATGTGGAGTCCTTTACCTATGCACGCAACACCCATTTGCACAGCGGGGATTATGTGGATTGTGCGCAGTGCGATGTCATCGTCATTACCGCAGGGGCGCAACTCAAGGGCAATCAAACACGTGATGAACTTTTGCATGAAAATGCCACACTTATTCGTGAGATGGTGCATAAGCTCTACACCTACGCACCGCATGCGATTATTATCATTGTGACAAATCCTGTGGATGTTCTCACACACATTGCCTACAAAGAGGGGCTTTACCCAAGGGAGCGTCTCATTAGCTCGGGCACACTCGTTGACACCGCACGTTTTATGAAGATAGTGAGCAAAAAAGTGGGGATTGACCCTAAAAATATCAACGGTTATATTTTGGGTGAGCATGGAAAAGGAAGCACGCTTCCGTGGAGCATTTGCAATATTTGTGGATTGGATGTCGATACATTTTGCGAGCTCAATGGCTTACCATTACTTGATCGTGAAGCAATTTATCACGATGTGCTTAACGCTGGATTTGAGATATTTTACAAAAAAGGCAACACCAACCACAGCACGGCTGCGAGTGTGTTTCGCATCATTCGAGCCATTGCCAATGACGAACATTCTGTTTTGCCTTTGGGTGTTTATTTGGATGGGGAGTATGGATTGCATGATGTGGTTTTGAATGTTCCTGTGGTGGTGACAAAAAAAGGTGCGAGTAAAATTTTAAACTATAAACTACTTCCAGAAGAGCTTGAAGCCTTACATGTAAGTGCGCAAACCATGCAAAAAATGGCGCAAGAGGTGATGTGAACTCACCTCTTGCATCTTTACATGTAAAGATTAGACTTCTTGCAAAATAAGTTTTGCAAGAAAGAAAAGCACCAAGGGTGCGCGGGCTTTCTGCCAAAGAAAACCCAGTGTTAACGTAGCCTTTAGAGCTTTGCTTTAAAGGCGTGTTAAGAGTTCTGCAAGAACTCTATTATAAGCAGTGTGGAAAATCAAAAACAACACGACCACTTTTAAGTGTCATTACCGCAGCACCTGTGAGTGTTTGCCCAAAGAGTGGGGAGTTTTTGGATTTGGATTTGTTGATACTTTCATCGTAAACATACTCTTTATTCGCATCAATAATCGCAATATCCGCTAGCATTCCCTTCGCAATTTTTCCCTTGGTTTTGAGGTTCAAAATTTTTGCAGGGTTGGTTGAGGTAAGTTCAACCATACGCTCAAGAGAAATCACCCCTTCATTCACTAATTTAAGTGTTAATGGTACAAGCGTTTGAAGTCCTAAAATGCCAAAAGGAGCGTTGTCAAACTCGACAAATTTGTCATCGGTATGGTGTGGCGCATGATCGGTTGCGATAACATCGACTAAACCGCTCTTAAGCGCTTCTCTAATGGCTTGAATGTCATTTTCGCCACGAAGTGGTGGGGACATTTTAAAATGCGTGTTGTAGGAAAGAAGATTTTTATCGGAAAAGCTAAAGTGGTGCGGGGTTACTTCGCAGGTAATGTTAATACCCTCTTGTTTTGCTAGTTCAATAAGCTTCAACGACCACGCAGAACTCACATGTGCGATATGAATGTGCCCTTGGGTCAGTTTGGCTAAGAGCATATCCCGAGAAATCATGATCTCCTCTTTCTCTGAAGGCATGCCTTTAAGCCCTAAAATCGTCGAAACCGCACCCTCATGCATCACGCCTTTGCGACACAGTGAGCAATCTTCTGAGTGGCTAATGACAAAAGAGTTAAATCCACGAGAATACTCTAGCGCGTCACGCATGACACTACTATCAGATACGGGCAGTCCATCGTCTGAAAATGCCACCGCACCTGCTTCGATCATATCGCCCATTTCAACAATGCGGTCGCCATGTAAGCCTTGAGAAATTGCGCCTATGGGGAGCAAATCAATCAACCCTCGTTGTTTGGCTTTTTGAATCATCGCACGGGTAATAGAACTGTTGTCATTAATAGGAAAAGTGTTTGCCATAGGAAGGCAGGTGGTTACACCGCTTGCAACGGCGGTTTCACTGCCTGAGATGACATCGTCCTTGTACTCTTGCCCTGGGTCTCTAAAATGCACGTGCATATCAATCAGCCCTGGCATAATATAATTGCCACACGCATCAATGACTTTATCGGCTTCCACTTCGTGTTCAATAATATTTATAATCATCTCATCTTCAATGAGCACGTTTGCTTTAAATTGTCCATCGCTATTAACAATAATGCCATTTTTGATTAAAGTTTTCATTTACGCATTCCTACTTTTTCTATAGAGGTTAAGGGTATGAAGGACTGCCATACGAATGGCAACACCGTTTTCAACCTGATTTAAAATTACTGAGTAATCCTTGTTATCGACAACATCTGAGTTCATCTCCACCCCACGGTTAATCGGTCCTGGGTGAAGCACGATGGCATTTTTATTGGCACGTTTCATGCGTGTAGAGGTGAGCCCAAAAAATTTGGAGTATTCACGAACCGATGGGAATGGATTTCCATCTTGTCGTTCTAACTGTATACGAAGCATAATAATGACATCGCTTCCCTCAATCGCTTCTTCCATGGAAGAACAGACATGGCAGTCAAAGACTTCCATGTGCACAGGAAGCATCATCGGAGGTCCAAAGAGTTTGACATTAATGCCTAGCTTTCGCATTGCCCAAATGTCAGAACGTGCCACTCTGCTGTGAAGAATATCACCAATAATGGCAACCGTTAAGTTTTCAAAACTCCCTTTGTGCTCTAAAATAGTAAACAAATCCAGCAAGCCTTGTGTGGGGTGTTCATTGAGCCCATCGCCTGCATTGACAATAGAAGCATCGCTGTTTTGAGCCACAAAGTGCGCTGCACCTGAGTTTGGATGGCGTAGAACAAAAATATCCGTTTTCATCGCTTCCATATTGCGAATAGTATCCACTAAGGTTTCGCCTTTTTTGGAACTGCTTTGAGAAGATGAAAAATTGATAGCATCAGCGCCAAGGCGTTTGGCAGCAACTTCAAAAGAGACACGGGTACGTGTGGAGTTTTCATAAAAAGCGTTAATAACCGTCTTTCCATGGAGGGAAGGGGATTTTTTGACATCGCTGTTGTTGAGTGCTTTAAACTCTTTGGCTAAATCGATAAACGAAAGAATTTCCTCTTTACTGAGGTCTCTTAAACCAATTAAATCTTTGTGCTGATAGACCATGAGCAGTACCTCTTTGTTGTAGTATGAGATGGGGAGGTTGGTTTTGTGGATAACCAAATCCGTGAATTTTATCTAATTTTCTCTTAATGAACTATATTTGTAATGTTTTTACATGGAACGCCTAAAAGGTATATTTTTTGCTTTTACATGTAAAAGGAGTTTGCCATGGATAGTAGACTGTTTCAGATAGACCCGTATGCGGGCATTGGGTATGGAATGTATAACTCCATCAAAGGGGAAGAGGGGAGTTTTGAAGATTTTTTACTCCATTATGAC
Organism: Campylobacterota bacterium; assembly: GCA_009930355.1. Lineage (GTDB taxonomy): Bacteria > Campylobacterota > Campylobacteria > Campylobacterales > Sulfurospirillaceae > Sulfurospirillum. Next base: position 7,748 of record RZYK01000026.1, read on the forward strand.
TCCACAAAAGCCAATGACGGTGATAATTCATGGCTAACCAATCTCATAGCGCAAGACACGCTAAGTAGCCTTAGTTCCCCTGAAGTGTGGGAAGCCATGAACACGTTAGGTATTAGTGGGCTTGATTTTGGGAGTTCGAGCACTTTTTTTGATTCGCAAGTCTTTGCACTGAGGATGCAACTTTTTGAAGCCTTTAGCCAGCGTGATGACTACAAAGAGATGGAGCCTCTGTTAAAACAATTGCTCTCTTAGCGACACACGTAGGTGATAATATCTGCTTGTGCACTTCCAATGGTGGGTTGATACCATTGCGTAGGTGTATTGGTTGAAATGGCTTTGGCTGAATTGATGTTATGCCCCATCTCTCGCAACACACGTGAAGGGCAGTTGATTTCTACTTTGATGTATAAAATGGTGTCGTAACTAAGGCGTTTGAGGGTCACTTGATGAATGGTCGCTTGTTTGGTATCGGATAAAATATAGTATTTGTAAGTATCTTTATAAGCCGTTCGAGGGACTTCAACTTCACTATTTCTTCCTGCTGAATATGCGTTGAGTGTGAATAAGAATATAATGAGTACCATACAATATTTTTTCAAAGACATCATATCTCCTTTTGTTGAGGTTTGAAAATTGTAACACAAAAAACTTCAAGAGGGATTAGCCTTTTGTATAGGTTTTTTTTATAATTTATTCAACTTTTGCTACAATGATGATTCCCCATTCTTTAAGATTTCAATAAAGGCAAACCATGCAAAAAAGTGTCCCAAAAGAGATATCTTCATCTGAAAAGATTGACATGCTCTCACGAGAATTAGAATTAATGCAAAAAAGCCTTGTTGAACAGTTTTATGCCGATTCTCTGACACGTTTACCCAACCTTTATAAATTACGTCATGATCTTGAAGAGCACAATGAATTTACATTAATTCTCGCTAATATTGATAATTTTAAACTTTTGAATGATTTTTATGGTTTTGTTGTGGGAGATTTTATTTTGGAGTCTTTTGCTAAAAGCTTACAAGAGAGCCAAAAAGATGGGACGGTTTATCGCATTGCTGGAGATGAATTTGCTATTTTAATTAAAGAAAAGATGAATTTTTATATTCTAAAAGAGTACGTTGAATTTCTCTCTAAAAAGTTAACACACCTGAAATATGCCTATGCACAAACAGAGATTTATGTTGATTGCACCCTCTCTTCGAGTGCCAGTAGATCTAATCATGATATATTTTCTAAAGTGAATATGGCACTTAAATATGCAAAACAACAACAACTCAAGTATTGGATTTATGAAGATAGTATGAGCTTTTCGCAAGAGTATGAAAATAACCTCAAATATGCTTCAAAAATACGTAAAGCTATTGTGGATGCTTCGGGGATTGTTCCCTATTTTCAGCCCATTATTAATAATAAAACGAATGAAATTGTAAAGTTTGAAGCACTTTCTCGTTTAATTGATGAAGAAGGGGTAATTCATGATCCCAATAATTTTATTCCTGTGGCAAAAACTATTAAAGTGTATGATAAAATCACAATGATGATTATTGAAAAAAGTTTTAAAATTTTTGAAGAATACCTATTTGATTTTAGTATTAATCTCTCCTTTGAAGATATTATAAACCCAGAGATTTGTGATTTTATTATTGAAAAATTAAGAACATCAAATATGGGACATCGTGTAACCTTTGAGCTTTTAGAGTCTGAAAAAGTACAAGATTTTAATAAAGTCATGCTCTTTTTTTACGAAATTAAACGTTATGGCGCTAAAGTTGCCATAGATGATTTTGGGAGTGGATTTTCTAATTTTTCGTATGTTATTAAATTAAAACCCGATTTTATTAAAATAGATGGCAGTTTAATTAAAGAACTTGATAGAGATAAAAATGCTCAAATTGTAGTTGAAACGATTGTGAGCTTTTCTAAAAAATTGGGTATTAAAACCGTGGCAGAGTTTGTGCATTCTAGTACAGTACTTTCTGCTGTAAAACAGTTAGGTATTGATTACTCTCAAGGTTATTATATCGATATGCCTTCTCCTGTATTTGGCTCTTAGCCCCTTTTACATGTAAAGATTTATACGACTTCTCTGTCCCATAGGATGCTTACGCCGTACTCTGGATTGGTAACAACGTATTTAAAATATTCACGTGTTCCTTTTTTCCCGTGCAAACGAACCACAATTTGTCCCTCTTGAAGCAATTTTTTCATCTCCAACTCGCTCAAACTTCGTTTGTTCCAGCGCAACAGTGCATTGGAGTAAACTTGAAAACGGCACGTTGAGGTGGCACTAAAAACATAATCATCGTTCACATCTCTCTCTTTAATGGCATGTTCACAATGGTAAAGATGGACTTTTTGACCTCTGGCGGTTATCGTTTGTGAAAGGACATTTCCCCCACAACAAGGACATTTCCCTAAAATCATGTAACACCTTACTGGTTAGATAGAAACATGATACCAAAGTTAAAAAGAGGCAATTAAAAATATTTCAAAATGAAAGAAAACTACAAAAACCTCTCCACAAAAGCATCCAGTCCCTCATCGTTCATTGCGCCACTCACACGCTCAATCTCTTTACCCTCTTTAAAGACAATCAGCGTAGGAATCGAGCGGATTTTAAAGCGGGTGGCTAAAAACTGCTCGGCCTCAGTGTCAACTTTGGCAAAGAGAACACGAAGCGGATAGGCACGTGCGGCTTGCTCGAAAATAGGGGCGAACATTTTGCATGGTCCACACCACGGTGCCCAAAAATCGACAATAACAGGAACATCGGTACTCTCTAGTATCGCTTCAAGGTTATCGCTACTCAGCGCAATAGGATGTGGGTCAAGGAGGGAAGCTTTGCACTTTCCGCAGTTGGCTTTTTTATAGACGTCAAGTTTTGGAACGTTATTGGTTGCTAAACAGTGTGAACAGATCACTTTCATCGTTTATCCTTTGGTTGCGTAATCTTTAAGTGCGTGTAAAATTTCAGGCTCTATTTCCCACTCTTTGCCATCCACTGACATCACGGACTCTCGTTTGATGCCATCGACGGAGCCTTTAGAGACGATAAAAGCTAAGTACTGCTCAACGGCTTCAAACGTAGGTAGAAGGCTTACATGTAAAACCCGCTCAAGCTCAGCGATAAAGCCATAACCACCCCAGTTGGAAACCGAAGCAATCATAGGATAATCACACGCAATAACGCAGTAGTCATTAAAATACTCTTTATTTTCAAGGGCTTTGGCAAAACTTCCCATGCCCACTTCATTGCCGCCATCGCCGATACCAAAGCTTGGAGCGGTTTGTGAACCTAGTTTGAAAAGCTCATCCACAGGTGCGGTAAACTCTTTCACCGAAACACCCCTTGCGTTGAGGTAGTCGCCTTGTGCATTTTGTCCGCAGCGCTCAATCGAGAGATGTGCAATAGGTTTGTACTTGTTTAAAAGCGCTTCATATTCGTTTACATGTAAGCCTTGAAACGGTATATAAAGGGTTTCAATTTCAGGAAAATAGCCCTCACAAAATGCATCGGTGACAATAATGGGCTTAAAGCCTATCTTTTCAAACGCTTTGCCTAAAAAGTACGCACCCAGCGGTCCATCGGTCTCAGCATAACCTGCAACGTAAAATCCTGTGTAGATAAAAACTACACCTCGCTCTAGCTTTACAAAGGCATTGACCGCTTTTTTGGTGTGTTCAAAAGGAAAAAGTGCTTGAATTTTGTCCATATGGCGAGTGGAATGTTGTAAAACAATCTCTTCAACGCTGTGAAATCTCTGCATAAAAATCCTTACATGTAAAAGTTGACGTTAAAAAATTGTATCTAAAATTTGCTACAATGTGTGCCAAAAAAAGGATGAAAATGTGTCCAAAAGAGCTTCGTGCTAAAATTGCCAAAGGTGAATTTACACGACCTACAGCGGGCGAATGCCCTGGGTATATTCAGATGAACATGGTAGCCCTTCCTCGTGCGTATGCCAAAGATTTTGAAGCCTTTGCTCGTGAAAATTCTAAAGCGATTCCCGTGCTTGAAGTGATACACGAAGGGCATTATTCTAAAGTTTTAGCTTCTGGGGCAAATATTTTAAATGAAATCCCCAAATACAATATTTTACGTGATGGGGTTTTGGTGGAGACGGTTACGGATATAACGCCGTATTACACGCCTGATTTGGTCTTTTTTCTCATTGGATGTAGTTTCTCCTTTGAAACGGCACTTATCGAGAATGGTATGCCATTGCGCCATGTGGATGAACAAAAAAATGTGGCGATGTACCGCACTAACATTGCACTCAAACCTGTGGGAGGATTTGAAGGTGAAATGGTGGTGAGTATGCGCCCTATTAAAAAGGAAAAAGTGGCAGATGCGTGCGTGGTGACCAGCCATTTTCCTAGGATGCACGGTTCACCCATTCAAGTGGGCTATCCTGAAATGATAGGCATTCACGATGTGACACATCCTGATTATGGCGATGCTATTGCCGTAAAAGAGGATGAAATTCCACTCTTTTGGCCGTGTGGTGTGACACCTCAAAATGTGATTACACAAATGAAACTTCCTTTTGCTATTACCCACGCCCCAGGACACATGTTTGTAACCGATAAAAAAGACAGCGAATATTATGAATAAATTGAGGTATTTTTAGGTTTTTTTTGAAAAAAAATGATTATAATTTCGCTATGGAATTTAAGGGTTTACGTGGCGGTGTCTAAATCAAGGTTTAGATGGTAATGCCCCTATTTTTTTAGGGCAATTTTTGAATGAGAAAGAGATAATGACGGTCAATGAAGCAGTTTTAGAGATGCGTTATGGTGGCATTCCTGAGGAAGATATTGAAGAGATTCTTGAAATTTGCAAGAAAAAAGGGCTAACACCTCAAAATCTTGATAGCGAGTTAGAAAAAAAAGGTTTTGATAAAGTGTTTGAATTTGAATACGATGCAAGTGAGAGTTGGTTTGAAAGTGGTGCAAGTGCGCCCGCTTCTAAGCCTGCTACAAAACAGGCACCAGAAAAAGGAAAAAAAGCCAATGGCAAAACAACTACGTCAGATTATTGAAGAGTATTATGAAGTGGTTTGGAATGAGCAGAAGCTTGACCAAGCACACCATTTTTTAAGTCCTACCATCAATTTCAGAGGTTCACTGGGTATGAAAGTGGAGGGCATTAATGGTTTTGGTGATTATGCTAAAATGCTTTTTGGTGCGTTTTCGAACCTTTACCATGTGATTGAAGATGTGGTTGTTGAAGGCGATAAAGCAGCCGTACGATTGGTATATACAGGTTCTCATACAGGCAAGCTGTTTGGGTTTGAGCCCACAGGAAATCGTATCCGCTACTCAGGAGCATGTTTTTTCAAATTTGAAGATGATAAGATTGTTGATGCGTGGGTTTTAGGTGATTTGAATGTACTTTATGGACAATTGACTGCTTCAGATCATTGAGTTTTTCGCACGTAATGTGTTCTGAGCGAATGAAAAATTAAAGTTGTAACAATAATAGCACCGCCTATAAGTGTATTTGGATGCGGTGCTTCCTTCAATAAAATCCAGACCCAAAATGGGGCAAGCACAGGCTCTATAATCGTTAAAAGAGCCACCTCTACTGAAGATAAAAACTTCGTTCCTATTCCGATGAATGTACGAGAAAGAGGTGTAAGAAAAGCACCAACTCCTACAATAATACTTAAAGAGTAGTTGTCTGGTATGATAATAGGAGCACTTAATGCTGCCAATAAAGAAGCTATCAATGCACCTGTTCCAAAGCATGCGAGTCGATTTGCTTCTTTGTTCCTTTCTAAAATAGTGAGCATAGAGACAAAAGAAAAAACGCAACCAAAAGCGTAAAGATTGCCTTTCATATTACCAAGAGCGACATCATGAAAGAGAATCATACTAAGCCCAATAAAAACGAAAAAGATAGCAATAAATGTGCGCAGAGGGGTTGTTTGTTTGAAAAAAAGAAAGCCAATCCCGGCACTAATAAGCGGTCCTGTACTTAAAATAAATACCGCACTTGCGACACTGGTGTGTTTAATAGCCAAAATAAAAAAAAGATTACTCAGTGCAATACAAAATCCACTACCAATAATGGTCCAAAAATCTTTTTTATAGAGGATGAAAAAGGTTGTTTTGTATTTGAAAAATAGTGTAAGATTCATTGTGGTGAACATACACAAACCAAAGTAAAACGTAAAATTTTGTGCACTCACAAGGGTCATTTTAATAAGGGGTGATTCAAAACTCATCAAAATCATTCCCATGGTGGTAATACCAAAAGCCTTTGTGTAAGTCACTGTTTTACTTCGTTGTTTGTGTGTGAAAGTTAAGGTAGAGTTTTTCTATTTTTGCTCGTGCCCAAGGTGTTTTTCTAAAAAATTTTAAGCAAGATTTGATGCTAGGATTTTCATGAAAGCAGTTCATATGCATCATTTCATCAAGTTTTTCCCAACCATAATGTGCGTGTAGCTCTGTAACGAGCTTTTCTAGAGTAATGCCATGCAAAGGGTTGTTTTTATGTTCGTTTGAATTCATATAGTCCTCAAAATAAGATTTACATGTAAGCGCAGATTCTTACATGTAATAAAGATATTAGTTACGTTCAATGCTAAGACCTGCATAGCTTTGACATGTTGGCATAATCTCTATGCGGTTGACATTAACATGTGGAGGAAGTTCTGCAAGGGTAAAAATAGTCTGTGCAATATCTTCTGCCAAAAGGGGTGTAGTATTTTCATAGAGTTGGCGTGCTTTTTGCGTATCGCCTTTAAAGCGTACATCTGAAAATTCAGTGAGTGAAAATCCAGGTTCGATATTCGTTACACGCACATGTGTACCTTTTAAATCCGTTCTTAAGTTAAGGGAAAATTGCTTGACAAATGCTTTAGTTGCGCCATAAACATTGCCCCCTTCATATGGCCAACTCGCTGCTGTAGAGCTGATGTTGAAAATGTAGCCAGTTTTACGCTCCACCATAATGGGTAAAACAGCTTTAGTGACATATAAAAGTCCTTTAATATTTGTATCTATCATTTTTTCCCAGTCATCTAAATTCGCCTCATTAGCACGTTCTAATCCCAATGCAAGTCCTGCATTATTGACCAAAATATCAATATTTTTATAGGCTTTAGGGAGTGAATCAATGGCCTGAACAACCTCTTCTTTTTTACTGACATCAAAACAAAGAGGTAAAATATCACATTTTGGAAGTTTGTTTTTTAAGGACTCTAAACGCTCATGTCTTCGACCTGTGACAATAACTTTATACCCCGCCATAGCAAATTTAATAGCCGTTGCTTCACCAAAACCTGATGTTGCTCCTGTAACTAAAACAATTTTAGACATAATAATCCTTTAGTGAATTTTGGTACATTATACTCTTGCTCTTACTAAAATGAATTAAAATTAAGTCAAAAAAGGAAGTAGGTAACGGAAGAAAAGAGGCATTAGATGCCTCTTTGATTATTGAATTTGTTCGATTTTTTCTTTATTAGCAGTTACTCCCTCTGCATTTTTCTTAATATTTGTTTTATTCTTATTGATTTCATCACGATTAAGATCAATAAGGCGAGTCAGTTCATTCACTCTGCGTTCGTACTTATTAATTAAATAATAGATAACATAGACTAAAATACCAATGACAATCCATTGTAAAAGATCCATAGCTTTCCCCTTATGCAAATTTGGGGCTATTGTATCGTATTTTCCTCAAATCAATCAATACTCTCAAAAATGTATTCTCGTTTAAATTTAGAGAGTATAATTTCTTTAATTTTAAGCCTCAAAAAAGGAATTTGCTGGAGTTCTTTTTCATCTTTTGGGCGATAGTGTGCAATCGTTCTTAAAACGCTTCCCCGATAAGCTTTAGCAAAATGACTAACATTTTTTCCATTTTTAAGAAATTTCATACTTACAAAAGGGCGTTTGAGTGTATAAAATTTTTCATAAAAACCTGCACGTAAATCTAAAACACATTCATCGCCTATCCATTCATCAATAGCGGTACTAAATGATTCTTTGTAAAAAGATGCAAGATTTAACCCATTGAGACTTTCCCCTTGATGCAATTTGTAATCTGGAATTAAGTCTTTCGCTAAAAGGGGACCAAAGAGATTTGAAAAAATCATGACATGGTTTTCAATAAAAGATTGTGAGATGGAATCGAGTGTCTTAAAATCTAAATAATCATAAGCAACACCACTATACCTTTCAATGGCTTTACATGTAAAAGCAGTCAGAGGATTCATCTTGGAATAATAGATGACTCTTTCCATATCTTTATATCCAAAGAGCTTTTGAAGAGAGGGCGTGTTTGCTTCTTGTAAGAATGTTTGATAGTGCTGCAAAATGCTAAGTCGCTTTTCATATAATGAGGGAAAAATAAAACTTTCCCTTTGAATAGCCCTAGTGTATGTTAGGTCTGTTTTTGTTTCACTAGGAGAAAATAGAATTCTCATATCAAATTTTCCTCTTATTTTGATTTTGTTAGTAATTTTACATCATTTCTCTAAAAAGTATTGACTTTGAAAATATTTTGAGATATAATTTCACCTCACAATCACAGGATGCTGGTGTAGCTCAGTTGGTAGAGCAACTGCC
>RZYK01000214.1 GCA_009930355.1 Campylobacterota bacterium
CAGGCGCATGCTCACTCCTGAATGAGAATTATTAGCTCTCATTGTAGTATAAAAAAATTTATGATTGCTTTAACGTATAAAAAGAAGTGTTAATTGATTGAGGGCTTCTTGAAACTCCCGTTTAAAAAGAAGCATGACAGAGGCTAATGTAACAATAATTACTACCAGAGAAACAGCAATTCTGATTGGAAAACCAACCACTAAAAGATTGAATTGGGGCATAGTTTTCATCAACATCCCAAAGACAACATCTAAAAGTAATGAAAAAGCAACAACTGGAAACGAAAGGATAAATCCATACACAAACATTCCTGTTGTTGCTTTGAGCAGATAATCTACAATATTAAGCTGTGGATAGAATGTTCCCAACGGTAAAAGAGATAAAGAATCTGCAATAAAAATAAGCATCTGATGATGCCCATTAAACGCTAAAACAATCATCAATCCTATCAATGCAAGTATTTGTGATAAGACAGGAATAGATGTACTTGTTTGCGGATCGACCACACTTGCCATGGTAAAGCCCATAACAAAAGACATTTGCATACCTGCCATTTGCAAAATAGAAAGCGCAATCGTTAAAAAAAGACCTGCAATTAAACCGATTAAGATTTCTGAAACTACCGCAAACGTTAAATTAAGTAATGTTGGCGTTACATGTAAAGCTGGCAAGAGAGGGAATAAAAAAATGACCATAAAAAATGTAATGGATGTTTTAATGCTCAAAGGAATATTAGAATGAGAGAAAAAAGGGAAAAAAGCAAAAAGACCACTGAGTCTGGCAAAGAGAAGAAAAAAAAGAATCACACGGTCTTCACCAAAAAATGCCACAAGTGATTCCATACTAACTTTCCTCTTTTAATCCATCCAGATGAAGATGCCTCATATAAGTACATTGCTTAGCCAATTGTTGATTGTGCGTTACAAGCAAAAGAGCAGCATTTTCTTTTTCAATATACTCGAATAAGACATTCATTACCTCTTGTGCTGTTTTATCATCAAGATTACCAGTAGGCTCATCTGCAAAAATAATCTTAGGTTTTTTTGCTAATACTCTTGCAATTGAAACACGTTGTTGCTGCCCACCAGATAGATCTCCCACACGATAATTCATAAATGCAGCAATTCCTAGACGTTCTAAAATACCTTTATCAATGCTTCTATCGCTAATAACAGAAGCAAGCTCAACATTTTCATTGGCAAGAAAACCTTTAAAAAGGTAGTGCGATTGAAAAATAATTCCAACATCATATCGTCTTAGCTTCAGTCTTGCATCATCATTATCATGATAAATATTATGATCACATAAAACTACTTCACCTTGATTGGGTTTTAGAAGTGTTGAACAGATATGAAGTAACGTTGATTTACCACTACCGCTTACACCTAAAATCGCCATAGACTCTTTTGGAGCAAGAGTAAAACTGACATTTTCAAAGAGAGGATAGTCAAATGCATGAGAGATAGTATCTACCCGGAGTAAAGGCATCAATGTCCTTTAAAAAAGAGGTGAAGAGAATAACCCTTCACCAAAAATTTCTATATTTATTTTAATTGCTCAGCAACTTCACTAGCGAAGTCACATGCTTTTTTCTCTAAGCCTTCACCCAACTCAAAGCGTACATAACCAACAAGCTCAATTTTACCACCAAGCTCTTTGGCTTTCTCTTCAACCACTTGTGCAATAGTTTTTTTATCATCCATAACATAGAATTGACTTAAAAGTGTATATTGTTGATCAAGTTGTGTATTATCTGCAATGAAACGCTCGATTTGCCCAGGAATAATTTTATCCCAGATTTGCTCAGGCTTGCCTTGTGCCTTAAGTTCTGCTTCCATTTCTGCTTTAGCATTTGCTAAAACTTCATCACTCAATTGTGCACGAGAAACAAAAAGAGGCATACGTTTAAGAGGTTTTTTAAGACGTGCTAACTCTTCGTTTTCTTTTTCAATATCAGCTTTAATACCAACAGTCTCTTTTTCAATAAACTCAGCATCAAGTTCAGTATAACTTAAAAAACTAGGTTTCATCGCAGCGGCATGCATACAAAGGTTTCTAATAAACTCACTCGCAGCCACAGCTGTTTTTTCGCTGTCACAATTTGCAGCAATCAATACACCTACACGTCCATTTGAGTGAACATATCCATTAACTACACCATTAGCACCTGCTTTAAGTGTTGCAAAACGTCTAACAACCAAGTTCTCACCAATAGTAGCTACCTTCGTTGCAAAATATTCTTCAAATACAGTACCATCAATAGTCGTTTTCATCAACTCTTCAGTACTTTGAACATCCGTTGCTTGAATATGAGCCGTTGTGTCTTTGGTTAGATTAATAAAACCTTCATTTTTTGCAACAAAGTCAGTCTCTGCATTAATTTCAGTCACTGTTGCCACTTTAAAAGTAGCATCAACACATACATCAACAAGGCCTTCACTTGCAAGTCTATCAGCTTTTTTCGCTGCTTTACCAAGACCTTTTTCTCTTAAAAGGTCTTTTGCCGCTTCAAAGTCACCGTCAGTATCAACAAGTGCTTTTTTACAATCCATCATACCAGCCCCAGTGGACTCGCGTAATTCTTTTACTAAAGCAGCAGTAATCTCAGCCATTATTCACCTTCCTCAACAGAAACGTCTTCTTCACTCACTGCTTCACTGATAAGCTCTTTTTTCTCATCTTCACTGATTTCAGCCGCTTCTTCAGCTGCAGGAGCATCTTTTGAACGAATTTCATAACCCTCAGTCATTGCTTCACACATCTCTTTACAGAAAAGTTGAATGGAGCGAATCGCATCATCATTTCCTGGGATTGGAAGATCAACAACGTCTGGATCACAGTTAGTATCTAGTGGAGCAACCACAGTAATTCCTAGTCTTCTCGCTTCTTGAACTGCAATTTTCTCTTTAACAGTATCAACAACAAAAATCATATCTGGAAGATTTTTCATGTTTCTGATACCACCGAGGTAATCCAAAAGTTTCTCTTTTTTTCTTCTAAGCATTAACGCTTCTTTTTTTGTTAGAAGGTCAATTTGTCCATCTTCTTCCATTTTTTCAATAATGTCAAGTTTACGGATTGATTGTCTGATGGTTTGGTAGTTGGTAAGCATTCCGCCTAACCATCTGTGATTCACATATGGCATACCGCATTTTTCTGCGTACTCTTTAACAGCTTGGCTTGCTTGTTTTTTTGTTCCAACGAACAACATTGTTTTACCTTCAGCTGCTGCATCTTTAACAACATTGTAGGTATATCTAAAATAACGTAGAGTTTTTTGTAAGTCTACAATATAAATATTTTTTCTCTCACCGAAGATGAATTTTTTCATCTTTGGATTCCAGCGTCTTGTTTGGTGTCCGAAGTGTACACCACACTCCAATAGGTCTTTCATGGTTACCATGAAGTCTCTCCTTTGTTTAATTTTGGTTTAGCCTCCACACCCATCAACAGCGTATAACTGCAACCGTAAAGGATTGGTGTGTGTGAGATTTAGGCG
>RZYK01000215.1 GCA_009930355.1 Campylobacterota bacterium
ATTAATCGCCTCATACTCACGAATTGATTCTAAAAATTCGTTTACATGTAACTCTTTGAGTTTTCCTTTGCACACCGATTCAAAACCCTTTGCACGCTGCGTTGCATCAAGTAAATCGGCTTCTAAAGAAGCTTCTGTGTTATACAGTGCAGTAAGATCCCAATTCAAATTTTAGTCCTTAATAAATACATTATGAATGATTTCAAATCCTATAAGAGCATTCATTATAGCAAATTTCTGGGCTTTTTGAAGGCTATGGCGTGTTAAAAATGCCTCTTTAAGAAAACCACTTGCGAGCAAACGTGCTCTGGTTGTTCCCTCTAAAAGAGGATGCAAAGGTGTTTGCCACTGCCCATCAATTAAAAGAGCAATATTTGCAACACGTGTATCTTGTAAAGCATCTTTACATGTAAAGATGATATCTTCATCCACATCGCAAGCATAAGCTTCTAACGCATATCTATCACAATATTTATACCGATAATCTATGGCACACTCTACTAAGCTAAAACGCTTAAATACACGTGGCATATAAGGCATATAGGTCACTTTTTCTATCTTAGAAGTATACTCAATACGCACTCGATAGATTGAATCTTTTGGTGGATTCAAATATTCCGCTAACATCATTTTAGAAGATGTCTCAAAGAGTGCTTGACGTGTTTTATCAAAACGGGCTTGATGAAACGCTAAATGCTCCAAACGGCCATTCACTGCTTTGATGGTCTCAAAACACGGGGATATAGACTTTATCACATAACTCATCATACTCCTTCTTCTTATCACTTAAAAGCGTAATGCCCCCTCCGCTTTTAAACATGTACCCCGATGAAGTTTTTTCTAAAAAACGAATCATTACGGCACTGTCCAATTTTTCGCCATCATACACTCCAAATACGCCGGTATAAAACCCTCTATCATACCCTTCAACACGTGCAATAATCTCCATACTACTGCGCTTTGGAGTTCCACTGATAGAACCTGCTGGCAACAGTTTTGAAAAAATTTCACCCATCTGCTCATGCCAATTTTCCACTAAGCTCCCTTGAATATGTGAACTCACTTGCAATAACTCTTTTTGAGCCGTGTAAATTTTTTCAATATAACGAAATTTTTCTACACGCACATGCGTTGCAACCATAGAGAGGTCATTACGCAACAAATCAACGACCATTACGTGCTCAGCTTTTTCTTTTTCATCCGCCAAAATAATTGCTTCTGCATTTGGGATACTCGCATCAATCGTTCCTTTCATAGGAAAGGTATGAATGTGATTTTCTTCAATTTTCACAAATCGTTCTGGAGAAAAGCAGACAAACTGATCTTTAAAATAGAGCTTAAAAGCAGCATGGCTGGCATAAAAAAGAGACTTTAAATCCAAAGTAAGTTCCACCTTTGTGGGCGCCGTAAGATTGAGCATATAGGTATTTCCCGCTTTAATCTCCTCTATAACGCTCTCAAAACGCTCCTGATAATTTTCATACAAAGGATAGTTTTTGTGCCAAGCAAATTCTTTACATGTAAAAAGCATTTGCGTAGGCTGGGGCTCCTCAAAAGCATACAACACGTCCTCTGCTAAAAGAGAAAGAGCTTCGGCATAAAAGTTTTTTTGGGCATAATCAATCACAAAGAAAAAGGGTTCTCTTTTCTTGCCAAAGGCATTGAGCTTCTCTATAAAAGCTCTGTTCACTTCTTAATTTCCTTTTACGATTAACATTTCATTACCATCCCTGTGCTACAATTCGAAAAAAAGGAGACAATCATGAAAAAAACCATCTCTTTTCCACTCTTGATTGTGGGTTCTCTCCTGTGTGCAGAGAGTATAACATTTCAAGAATCCCTACGTGTCATTAGCTCAAAACCTGAATACCGCACGATCACCTCACAAACGCCCTATCAGGAGTGTTGGGATGAACCCGTTGAGGTACACTCTGCCCCACAAACACAAGGTAGCGGAACCGTCGGTGCCATTATTGGAGGTGTGGCAGGTGGCGTTTTAGGACATCAAGTGGGTGGAGGCACTGGGAAAACAGCTGCAACCGTGGGTGGAGCGATTGTAGGAACATTGGTTGGTAAAAACGTTGCCGAACAAAATACCCAAACCCCTTCTACCGCATACCGCACTGAGCGCCGTTGTGTAACACGTTATGAAGAAAAAGGTTCTGAAAAATTTATGGGATATCGCAACACAGCGACCTACAAAAATCAAACCATTGTCAAATACTCAGACCATCCCTTAGAGTTTATCACCATCCATGTCACAGTAAGCTACTAAACTCTTCACAATCAAAGGCATATCCTCTTGAACCGACAGAACCCTGCCAAAGGTTTTTTTAAAAAATGGCAGGGTGATTTTATCAAAGCTTTCACGTCCCTCTTTAAAATTGACACACCACTCATAATCTTCAACGCCTAAACTATCAAGCAGATGCAAATTGAGTAAAATGTCATTAATACACCCTAACGTATCGTGTCCGACCAAAAGCGTTTTGGCTTCAAAGAGACGAATAAAGTCGTACATGTAAAAATCATCTTCAATCGGAACCAACAAGCCACCCGCCCCTTCAATGAGGACAATATCACACAAAGAGGCAATTTTTTCGTAGGCACTTTGTAAGACCTCAACCGAAACTTTTTTGCGACCTTTTGCCACAAAAGGAGAAGCAGGAAGCTCAAATTGGTAAGGAACGATCTCTTTTAAAGAGAGTTTTGCCAAATCAGGATGAAAACGTTTGGCTGTTTCAAATAAAAGCGTCGCATCCAAAGGAGCAGTACTAACACCCGTTTCAATGGGTTTCATCACCCCAACTTTTAAACCTTTTGCACTCAAGGCTTCCAAAAGTTTAAGTGTCGTGTATGTTTTTCCAATATTGGTATTGGTTGCGGTAATAAAAATAGGAGAATATTTCATGAGAACTCTTTTTTTAAGGAATTATATCTATTTAAAACGCACAGGCACACAAAAATCCAAATCAAACCGTTCATTGGCATTAATAAAGTGATTTTCACGGTAAATGGCAAAAGAAGGTAAAGAGATTTTTTCATACTCACTTTTTGGAAACCACTCATGATAAATTACATCCATATATTTTTTTAAATCACCATAAACACCTTGTAGCGAAAAAACGGCACAAAACGTTTGAGGAATTTTCATCACTCCAATTTCAGCACTTCGATAAAATGTTTGATGAGAAGGTAACTCCAAACAAGCAACATAATGACACTGTGAAGATTCTACAAAACGAGGATTGCTATGATGCAAGGCAATCATACGCTGTTTTGAAAACTCAACCCCATGGCGTAACGCCCAATCTTGCAACTTAAGCCATGCTTTTTGAATACTTCGATCATACCCTTTATGACGAACATACGCCACATCAAAAGAGGGCATGGTTTGAATCTTTACATGTAAAGATTTTTGTGAAAAGGTAAAGTCTCGTTTTTCATTGGCTTTATCCACCTCTCTCCACTT
>RZYK01000216.1 GCA_009930355.1 Campylobacterota bacterium
TGTCATCACGCCCATTTTAAGCTGAGGTATCAGCTCTTTTTCGACCTTTTTGACATTGGACGCTGTCCACTCCAGACCTGTGGACTTTCTGATTCTCGCACCATTGGCGAACAAATCTATCCACACCCGATTGTTTTTTTTGAATACTGACATTGTTTGACTCCTGAGTTGTTTCCCAAAGCCAAGTATCCAGTTTCTCTTTTGCAAACAGTATTTTACCTGCTTTATCTGAATAATGAACTCCAAGAATAAAAGTTTGATCGGCAATTTTATGCCTTATGGTGTGTGGGGAGAGGCGCAAATAACTTGCTACCTCTTCAACAGTCATTAAGGGTTTTGCATAGCCCATAATGAGTGCTTTTAGCTCCTCTATATCCTCTTTAGTGATAAGTTCTATGCTTGCCATAGTTCTAGCTCACTCTGCTCATACTTACGACTTTTCATCTCTGATTCGATAGCTTTGAGATTTTTAATAATTAACGATATGTCCCAATCTTTTTCTGCTAACTCGCTGTGTAAAGCCCTTGTGAGAGATAATTCAAATTGCTTTAACTCATGAGTGCTTATGGGTGATAGATTAGAGGGAAGTGTTTTTATTGGTGTATTGTTTTTTGAGAGGATATAGTTTATACCATCTATTGAAAGAGGAAGAGGCTTAAAGGGTTTTAAGAGTTTTTTAGTGCGCTCAGTAAGCCAAAGACCACTTCGCTTTAATAGCTCTTTAACATCTTCTTGCGATAAATAGACATCATTTTCGACACCTTTATTAAGGAGCATTTGAAACTCTGTCATAAAGAGTTTAGAATCATAAACACTTTTTTTAGGGATGATCTTTTCTAATGCTTCGTATGATTGGGGAATCGCATTAAACGTATAAGATTTATCTAGATACTCCCATAAAGAATGTGTCTTAGCACGGTGCAAACGATTCGCACTTAAATCTTTTTCGGAGAGGGTTGTTTTATCCACAAAGCGGATAATTTTCATACAATGATGAAACAGCATCTCTACTTTTTTAAGTCCATCTTCTACGGTTCTAATGCCATAGCGTTTGAAAAAGTCTCGATGCCATTCAAACTCAAAATTCCAAATAGGTTTACTAAGATCAAAGCCATGAAACAAAAAATACGTTTCCATTAACAAGCGTTTCTCTTTACCAATCAGCTCAATTTTTTTATCGTAAAAACGTGCTAAAAAAGGATTGTCACCGATTTTAAGCGATTGATAGCCTCTTCGTCCGCCATCTTCTCGTCTATGTTTGCGCTTTTTACTGACAATGAAGTCTTTTTCAATGACAGAACTTAGATCAAATTGCACAAAGATATTGCCATCCATGCGTGTTAATTCAGATCTAATATCAGCTATAGGGCAGAGGAGGGTTTCAATATGTTCTATTAAACCTACAAGCCCTAATAAGTAGATGCCCGTTGCTTCACATTGCACTTGTATATCTAGAAGATTGGTATTTGTATCGGGATGCTTTAATCCAACACGAAACCAACGAGAAGTATCAATAAAAAAGTAAAAACCTTTACTCACACCATTAAAGAAAAACTCTTTATCACCTATAACGATGCGGAGGGTATCTTTAGGGATAAAGCCACCGTTTAACGCTTTAGCTTCGAGTATCTCTTTTTCTAGTGACTCAAAGACATCACGATATGCTTCGTTACTTGGATAATAGCTATAGAGTGTATCCACACCGCTTATTGTTTTAAAATCATAGCCCTTTGAGAGGGAAACATTTTCAGACACCAGTATCTCATTTGAAGTTGAGAGAACACTTTTTTTAATAGACATTTTAGCCTCGCTAATGAGGCTCCACACAATCCGAGTATTATCTATTTGTCATATTTAAGGGGGTATCTACTATCTACCCCCTTTAGGCTAACGCCTCGATAACCTTATCTTTGCAACTAAGCGTTATTGCTCGTTGTTGTCCCTACAGACAAGCTGTAGTGATATAGTTAAAAGGCTTCGCCTTTCTGCTTCACGGGGACACAGTCCCATGCTCGCAGAAATTGCGTGTGCATGATGTGACAATGGATAATAGTTTGGTCTTTTTGAATTGATTTATGTGTTTTTGTGAGATTTTTTTGTTTTAGTTGGCTTTGCGTGTCTTTGTGGCTTCTCTTTTAGCTTCTGCTCTACTTATGCCTAATGCGACTAATATGCCTGAATTGTTCCTAGTGTCTCTTCATTGTTCTTTTATAGTTTCTTAGCGACCTTTGTTCGGTTCAGATGGAACCATGAATTTACCAATAGTATTATTGGCATTTGGTGATTTTAATACTTTTTTGAGAAGTTGTCAAGAGAAGAAATGGCAGTCAATATAACATAGTTATAGTATAATTTTTTATGCAAAAATTTATTATTAATCAAAATATTAATAATCAACATATTTCAAAAATATCTGTTATGTCTAACGATGAGGATATAACAGCTTTAAAATCAATTCTTTTATTGCCAACATCCAATGAACTTGTAAAAGATTTCTATTTTTTAAAATTACAGCTTCGTGATAAAGACTTGCTCAAAACATATGTTTCATTTGCAATACCTTCTAACAAAAATGAGCAAGAAGTGTATCATATATTAAAGGACAGATATTATAATTTGAGGGTTAGTAGCATCCATTGTATTCTTATGCAACACAATACATGGTCATATGAAAAATACTTTCAATCCATTCAAAAAGGCAAAAATTATGAACAATATGTCTACACATTGCTTATTAAGAAAGGGTACCGAATTATTCATAATTGCTTAGAACTAAATAAACTAGATAAAGGTATTGACTTTATAGCATCAAAAGAAAATATAGTTTTATTTATTCAATGTAAAAATTATGAAAATACAGAAATAACTCATACTCATTTTAAAGAATTTTATGCAAATTGTAATTTGTATTTAAATAAAAATTCCTTTGAAAATATGAAAAAAAGATTCCTATATTTATCTTCATGTGCTTTTCTGTCAGACTCTGCAAGATATTTTTTAAGAGAAAATCCTGTCATTGAATTCAAGGTATTAAAATATCACACATAATACAGTGACACTATAGTGCCATAAGCATAGGCTAAAATAAGCTAATATTGTACAAAAGAGTTACTAGAAACTTCGCTTTTATGGGCTTTTTAAGAAAAAAGGTTAAAATTCAAATCCCTCTCTCCCGGCCACTCCTTTAAAAACCCCTAAAATACGGGATTCTCAAAGCCTAATTTTTTCTACCATCAGTGAATTGTGTCCAACGGGTGAAGTATGCGATATTTTTACCTCACCAGATGCGAATGATTTATACTAAATTAATCTTTTTAAAAGCTATCTTTAGACTCTTCATCGTTCATAATTTCCACTTTAATGGACTTAAATGCGGCGGTCATTGTGAAGACATCACTTCTATCGCCAAACAGACGATTAATGCCTGATTTACCATGATGAAAGGTAC
>RZYK01000217.1 GCA_009930355.1 Campylobacterota bacterium
TTTTTGCCATAAAGTGCGTAAATATCGCCATTTTTACCACTCAGCAGTGCGGCAGCTTTAGCAGAGGCTTCAATAAGTGAGGCGGTTTTTTTATAAATCATATCAAAATAAAGCGTTTCGCTCTCATTAAAACCGTGTGAAAGCTCCACATCTAAAAGCTCACCGACAGAGAGAAGTGCTACCGCATTGGAAATCGTAAAAGCAACTTCTTGTGGCATAGCGGTGAGTTCACTAAACCCTTTAGAGTAGAGAATATCGCCTAACATAATGGCGGTTTTATTGCCAAATAACGCATTGATGGAAGATTCACCCCGTCTAGTAAAGGCATCATCAATCACATCATCATGCAGTAAACTTGCCGCATGAATCAGCTCTACAATCGCAGCCAATTTCAAAGAAGCCTCACTCACGCCCGCAATTTTTAGAATCAATTTTGCTCGTAAACGCTTCCCTTTTGGAACCCTATGCAAGAGTTCAACACTACGTACATCGCCTAAAGAAGCGACCATCTCTACCATTAAGTTTTCGACTTTTTCTAACACCTACAATCCTACGGTTTCTTTTTGGGTCTAAATTCAACTTCAATACGTTGCTGATTATCTTCTATAAATATATCTAAAATTCCCTCACGATTCCTTTGATCAAAGTCAGTAAAAACAATTTTGGCGTATGTTTGCGTCAGCATTTTGTTCTCACCATCGGGTAAAAGAGGAATCACAATACTTGAAAGAGGATACTTTTTTTCTAAAACATACTGTGTCGGATAGCCTCTATAGTTTACTAAAAGAGTCAGCATGCTGTTGGTAAAAAGCGTCCAACGTAACTTTAACAGATACTCGTTGGTCGGGTTCTCCGCTGTTGGTTTTTTTGTCACCTCTTTACGGTTAATCAGCACCAATCCTATTTCATCTTTTTTCAGGACAAACTGGTGGTGGTATTCGTACTCTATAGGTGCAGTACACAGTGAAACTGCCCCTAAAAAAAAGATGCCTAAGGCGACAACAAGCTTACTCATTTTGACTTAAAATATCTCCCATCCACGTAATAAATAGGTCTTGATTTCGTTCCAAAATCGCATCACTTTGTTCTAAAAGTGTCGCTTGAATCTCTTTTTCAAAACCCTCTTCACCTAAATGATGTTCTAGGAGAAGTTCCATGGCATTATAACGATCGATGCATTGTAGCAATTTATTTTTAACAATCTCTCTATTGGCATGAAAAAGAATGTCAAAAAATTTACTCTGCGGTGTCCCTATTAAAAAATCATCCTCTTCTTCATCAAACATACACACCCCTTTATCGTACTTAAAAAAGATATGGATTATAACCTTTCTCTTCTGAAAAAAGGCTTCTTACAAAGGATTTTTTTCACTTCAAGTGACTAACACGCTGTTAGTAGACACAAAAAAAGAAGGCGTTTATCTAGTTAAAAAGAGTCCTAAAAATGGATATTTACATATAATTATACATACAATAATCTGTAAAATATTTGATGTTAGTTTACCCTATCCATAGGCTACTTTGTGTATTATTTTCCCTCTTTTTTTCTTTTTACATGTAAAGAAGAAACCTATCCAAAACGCCCTCTTCTACCCAAAAACAAATCCCTACTTTTTTAATTACTACTTTTTTGATAAAGTTACTTGACATTAAAAAAAAATTGTTCTATACTTCTGGCAACAAAACCAAAAAAGGATAGAAAATGCATCAAGAAACACTTGCACTTCATTTTGGATACGATAAAGAAAATTTTGGGGCGATGTCTGTTCCTATTTACCAAACGACAGCCTATGACTTTGGGAGTGCAGAAACGGCAGCCAACCGTTTTGCGCTTCGTGAGTTAGGACCTATTTATACCCGTCTGAATAATCCAACAACGGATGTTTTAGAAAAGCGCATCGCAGCGGTTGAAAACGGTGAAGCGGCTATTGCGACAGCAAGTGGACAAGCCGCTATTTTTTATGCTATCGCCAACCTTGCAGAAGCGGGTGATAATATCATTGTGGCAAAAAAAGTTTACGGTGGTTCCACAACCCTACTCACCCATACCCTTAAACGTTTTGGGATTGAAGCGAGGGTCTTTGAGAGCGATGAAGCAGAGGAATTAGAAATACTCGTTGATGAAAAAACCAAAGCCATCTTTTTTGAATCTCTTTCTAACCCACAAATTGCGATTCCCAACATTGAAAAGATTGTTGCAGTAGCCCAGAAACATGGGATTATCTCTGTGTGCGATAACACCGTTGCTACCCCTATTCTCTTCCAACCATTTGCACACGGTATTGATGTGAGCGTTCACAGTGCCAGTAAATACATTAATGGTCAAGGAAGCGCCATTGGTGGGCTTGTGGTGGAAGCCAAAGGACTCAATGCTAAACTCATTGGCAATCCTCGCTACCCACAGTTTAACGAACCTGATGAGAGTTACCATGGATTGGTGTATGCGGATTTGCCATTTCCTATCTTTTCACTTAGGATTCGCCTTTCACTCATTCGAGACATTGGAGCCACACTCTCTCCTTATAACGCATGGTTACTCATTCAAGGGCTTGAAACCCTTTCGCTTCGTGTGAAAGAGCACTCACGCAATGCTTACAAAGTGGCACAGTTTTTGGCTTCGCATCCTAAAGTGAAAAAAGTCTCTTACCCAGGATTAGAGAGTGATCCTTTACATGGTAGAGCCAAAAAGTATTTTAAAGATGCCCAAACATCAGGACTTTTAAGCTTTGAGGTAGAAGATTTTGAGTTTGCCAAACATATTTTAAATAACACTAAACTCTTCTCAGTGGTGGTGAATATTGGCGATTCTAAATCCATTATCACCCATCCAGCGAGCACCACACATCAACAACTCTCACTTGAAGAGTTAGAAAAAGCAGGTGTAAAAGCAGGACTGATTCGCCTTAGCATTGGGCTTGAAAATGCGGATGATTTAATTCATGATTTAAAAATTGCGTTAGGATAAGGAAAAACCATGTCACTACTATCAACCAAAGGAATGTATGGCTTAAGTGCCATGTATCAGCTATTTTTATCAAAAAGTAACAAACCTTTACAAATCAAGGAGATATCTACACGTGCAGATATCCCTCAAAACTACCTTGAGCAACTCTTGATTTTATTGCGTCAAGCAGGACTGGTTAATAGTGTCAGGGGTGCTTATGGTGGCTATTTATTAGCTAAAAAAGCAGAAGATATTTTGATTAAAGATATTCTCATTGCACTTGAGGGAAATATCCTTATTACGGATGCTGAGATTAAAAACCCTGTATTGCGTATCTTTTATGAAGAGTGCAACACAAAATTGCAAGAAATTTTTAATATACCTTTATCCGAATTTGACGTATACTCAGAACGACTGAGTCACCAATTAAACTATAGTATTTAAATAAAGGAGATTCTATGTACGCACACAATGTTACCG
>RZYK01000027.1 GCA_009930355.1 Campylobacterota bacterium
TTGGTTCTTAATCACACCCGTTGTATAGACTCCTCGCAAACCAAAACCCAATGCAAACGCATCATTGACTTTGTAACTTGCTGTTGGATTAATCTCAATCACTTTAAGAGTAAATTCTTCCGAACTTCGCATCTGATAGCTCTCATCCCAACGCTTTGAAAGCCCTGCGGGGGCTACAATAGAAAGACCATAACGCCAATTTCCCACCATGGGTGAGACATAGTGTAAATTGGGGAGTAAAAAGTTCTCCTCTTTTGAGTCACCATTACGAGCCGCATTACTATCAGTGTAATCTACTTTGGGTAGATTGATGTAGGTCAAAGAGGTTTCAATATACCCGCCCTCCGCCATAAATGCCATATTGGCAGGGTTGTAATAACTCGCATCCGCACCATTAGCACTGGCGACGTATGCCGCACTAAGGGCAACAGAGTTTAATGATTGCTCAGGAATTCTATAGCCTGAAGCGAAAAGGGTTGCTGTACTGAGACTCAGTAACGTAGCGACTTTGAGGGTTTGTTTCATTCAGTTTCCTTAAAAAATTAGTCAATTAGGCTATAAAGAAGTGCTATCTCTTCTGCCCAAATAGATTCGTCTATCGTTTCAAGTATTAAAGGAATATCATCCATGCGAGCATCATTCATAATCAATTTAAAAGGCGCTAGTCCCAACTTGCCTTTGCCCAAAGAGTCGTGTCTGTCCACATGTGAGCCCAAATCAGGCTTCGAATCGTTAAGATGCATTCCTTTGAGGTACTTAAAGCCCACGATTGTATCAAATTTATGCATCGTTTGCCCATAGGTTTCTTCAGTTCTAAAGTCATACCCTGAGGTAAAAAGATGACACGTATCGATGCAAACACCTACACGTTCTTTATCAATGGAATTTTCCATCAAATAGCTCAGGTGTTCCATTTTGTAACCTAAATTGCTCCCTTGCCCTGCAGTATTTTCGACAACGAGTGTCACGCCACTGGTTTTACGTAACACGTCGTTCATTGAAGCACTAATCAGTTCCAAACACGCCTCTTCACTGATTTGCTTCAAATGGCTTCCAGGGTGAAAATTGAGTTTATCAAGCCCTAAAGCCTCACAACGCTTGACCTCATCCAAAAAAGCATTTAACGATTTTTCACGTGCTTCTACTTCTGGATGCCCCAAATTAATCAAATAACTATCATGTGCTAAAACATGCTTAGGTAAAATTTCAGCTTTTTCAAGTTCCATTTTAAAGCGCTCAATATCGTCTTTTGTAAGCGGTTTTCCTTCCCATTGACGCTGATTTTTTGTAAACAAAGCAAAGGCTTTTGCCCCAATTTTAAGGGCATTAATAGGAGCATTAAACACCCCTCCACTGGCACTCACATGTGCCCCAACATATTTCATTATTTTTCCTTTTATGGTAATCGTTTGAGTCGAATCAAAATACCGTTTTGGGTATCTTTGAAACTTGAGTGTCCTTTTTCGACTTTGTAGAGAATATGACTCGTTTCAGAAGTCAGCTCTTGTTCAAAACCTTGAGAGGTTTGACGTAAAAATTTACCATCATAAATTGGCTTTTGCGCCATAATGTCTTGCATGAGTTCAGCATAATGTTCCGCTTGAAAAAAATTCTGGTTAAACACTAAGCGATCCAAACACTTTCCATCCATACAGACATAATTTCCCATAACTTCTAAATGAAATAAAAGGTTTCCTGCTGAGAAAATTTGCACGCTATCATAAGCCGTTCCATGATTGATAAATCCTGTATCTGAAAGGGCTATCTGTTTATTTTTAATGGTAATCACATACGCTTCTGAACGTGTAATCTCTTTTTTTACTGCGCACCCACTGAATACAAAAAAAAGCAAAGCCATACTTACATGTAAAAACCATTTCATGATTGACACGCCTTGCAAATACCTTTAAGCACAATGCTTTTTACTTCACCTTCCACCTCACCAAAATCAACATCCATACAGATAATTCTATGGCACTGTTCACAAATAAAATGCGCATGCGTTTTTCCAGAAAGTTCAAAATACCACTTACGATCATCGCCTTCAAATTTATGCACCATTCCCGCCTCTTCAAAAAGTGCAATATTGCGATAAAAAGTCGCTTTATCCATAGCGCTATCCATTTTTTCTTTAATTTGCTCATAATTCATGGGCTGACTTGCTTTTTTAAGCACCATTAAAATTGAAAAACGTGCGGTTGTAAATTTAATATCATATTCACAACACAATGCTTTTATCTGTTCATTCATCTCTTGCTCTTTACATGTAAACTGTCGGGAATGGTATCCAATTTTTTATTAAGTCACAACTAAGTTGCATTTGATTAAGATTCTGCATATTTTATGCAACTTAGTCGCAAAGGAGATTTTATGAAACGTGTTTTGTTACTTTTTACGCTACTTTTTAGCACCTTTTTGTATGCTAAACCAACGGTTACCGTGAGCATTGTGCCCCAAAAATATTTTGTCGAACAAATCGCTAAAGATTTAGTCCATGTTAATGTTATGGTGAGCCCTGGTTCAAGCCCTCACACCTATGAGCCAAAACCTTCACAAATGAAAGAGTTGGCCAACTCAGACGCCTACTTTAGTATTGGAGATGGATTTGAGAAAGCATGGCTTCCTAAATTTAAAAGCACCCACCCCAAACTGATTATGGTCGATACCATTCAGGGCATTGAGAAAATTTCTATGGCAGAGCACCACCATGAAGAAAAAGCAGACCATCACGAGCACGGCGAACACGGTACCCTTGACCCTCATGTCTGGCTTGACCCTATGTCAGTCAAAATTCAAGCGAAAAATATTTACGATGCATTGGTCAAACTCTATCCTTTACATGTAAAAGCATTGAGGGAGAATTATGAAGCGTTCAATGCCTCTTTGGATACGTTAGATCGAACCATTCAAACCAAACTTTCCAACGTTCAAAATCGAAAATTCATCATTTTTCACCCCTCCTTTGGCTACTTCGCAAAGCGCTACAATTTAGAACAAATTGCCATCGAAGTGAGTGGAAAAGAGCCTAAACCTAAAGAGTTAGCAAAAATTATTGAAGAAGCAAAAGAAGAAAACGCTAGGGTTGTTTTTGTATCACCTCAATTTTCACAAAAAAGTGCACAAACCATTGCAAACCAAATCAATGGCAAAATCTTAACCATCAACCCACTTGCCTACGAATGGCGTGAAAATATGCTTAGTGTCGCTGAAATCTTCGAATCAGAACTAAAATGATATAATCGCTTTATGCAAAACGATATCGAAATCAACAACCTTTTTTTTAGCTACGATGGCACATCTGTACTGGAGGATATCACCCTTCAGTACAACTCTAAAGACTTTTTAGCCATTATTGGACCTAATGGTGGAGGTAAAAGTACACTCTTAAAAATGATGATAGGGTTGCTACAACCCCTGCAAGGAGAAGTGCTTCTCTTTGGGAAAAGCCCTTTACATGTAAGCCATGAAATTGCTTATGTACCGCAAGATACCATTGCCAATAAAGACTTCCCCATTAAAGTTTTAGATGTTGTTTTAATGGGTAGGCTCTCCAAATCCAAATTTTTCGCACCCTATTCAAAAGAGGATTATGCTATCGCTTATGAAATGTTAGACAAAGTGGGAATGAAAGGGTTTGAAAACCAAAAGATTAACGCCCTTTCAGGCGGACAGCGCCAACGTGTTTTTATTGCAAGAGCCTTAGCGTGTGATGCCAAAATTATCTTCCTAGATGAACCTACTGCAAGTATTGATACAGCAGGACAAATGAGTATGTTTCAACTGCTAAAAACCCTTAATAAAACGGTGGGGATTGTGATCGTGAGTCACGATGTCAACGTTGCGCTCAATTATGCTACCAAAGTAGCGCATGTCAATAAAACACTCTATCTTCATGATGTTTCAAAAGAGGAATCGTTTACACTAGCACAAAACCCTAAAGAGCATATTTGTCCAATAGAACTTATTTGTGCACGCCGCTGCAACCATCTTCACAAAGAGCTTTTATGATAGATTTATTCGCATTTGACTTTATGCAAAACGCTTTGTTTGCATCTGTGTTAGTCAGCGTTATTTGTGGTGTTATTGGAACGCTGATTGTCATTAATCGTATGGTTTTTATTGCAGGTGGTATTGCACATGGCTCGTACGGTGGTATTGGACTTGCTCTTTATTTTGGTATTGCACCCATGCTAGGGGCTTCTCTTTTTGCACTTTTTCTAGGACTGGTTATTGCCTATATTACGCATCAAAATAGCACACGTATTGACTCACTTATCGGAGTAATTTGGGCGTTTGGTATGGCACTTGGTATTGTTATGACTGATTTAACCCCTGGGTATAATGTGGATTTAATGAGTTATCTTTTTGGTGCGATTTTGTCCGTTTCTAACGAAGATATTTATGGCATGAGTAGTGTGTTTGTCTTAGTGTTAGCCTTTGCGTTACTTTTTTACAAACAGCTTTTAGCCATGAGTTTTGATGCACAATTTGCCAAACTTAGAGGGGTGAATGTCACCCTGCTTTATTTTGGCTTGGTACTAATGACCGCTTTGGGAGTTGTTATTGTTATTCGTGCGGTAGGGCTCATTTTAGTCATTGCCTTACTCACTATTCCCCCTTATATCGCAGAAAAAATGACCAATTCCATGGGAAGCATGATGCTTATCTCTTCTCTTCTTTCTGTTCTTTTCTGTGTGACAGGCTTAGTTCTCTCTTCTTTTTTTAATCTTAGTGCAGGTGCATCTATTATTATGGTAGGGAGCATAAGCTTTTTCATTCAATTTCTTTACTCAAAATGGCGTACCTAAACTTAAAGAGAGCGTTGCTTCGTTCGATAACGCTCTAAAAAATAACTACCCAATTCAGCGATTAACATACCACTTAAAATAAGCATTGCGCCACCCACTTGAGAAGGTGTTAAAATTTCATTCGCAAACCAATACCCAAATAAGCCTGCACTCACAGGCTCCATTGTAAAAATAATGGCTGTTTTAGCTGCTGTTGTAAAGCGCTGCATCGCTGTTTGGACCCAAAAAGCAAAAATAGTTGCAAATAAAACCGTAATAACAATCGAATTAATAAATAACGTATCCACATGAGGAGGTGTTAATGTTCCTTCCAAAACGAAACCTCCTACTAAAGAGCCCACAGCTACTGTTACAAATTGAATACAAACCAATAAGTAAATATTGTGTTTGGTAGAGTAATATCCCGTAAAGACAATATGCAATGCAAACATAATGGCACAAATAAATGCATACCCTTCCCCTAAGCCAAAACCAATCTCACTATTAAGCGTTAAAAAATAAAGCCCAATTGCAGCAATCATCGCTCCCAATAAAGAAAAAATAGAAGCTTTATGTTTAAAGAGTATATATGCAATAAAAGGAACAACAATGACATTAAGTCCCGTGATAAAACCTACCGTTGAAGAGTAGGTATAGGTAAGTGCAAATGTCTGAAAGGCATATCCCATAAACATACACGCCCCCAAAAGAACACCTGCTTTTAATACTTTTTTATTGAAATAACGCAATTGTTTCCACGAAATAAAAATCATAAAAATGGCTGCTATAAAAAAGCGCCAAAACAAAAAGGTATAAACAGGTGTTTCATTAACCGCTGCTTGCACCACAAAAAAAGTACTTCCCCATGCAATTGCTACCAAAAGAAGCAGAAAATCAGCACCTAACTCTTTTAATTTATAATTTATCACGAAATCCAACCCTATTTTTGTAAGATAAAGCACATATTGTAACACAATGAAATACGAAAATCGAAGAAGTGTTGGATGAAAATTTATCCAATTAAAATATTTTTTCTTACACCTATCCAAAGTTGATGCTATAATTATATTTTAGTGACAAATTAATATTATCAGGAGGTTTTAGCGATGACGCAACGCATTTGGATCTCTTTTGTAATTTCTCTGCTTTTCCACTCTTTTCTCAATGCACAAGAAGATGGCAAAGTACTTTATGCCCAATGTGCAGGTTGCCATGGACAAGATGGAAAGAATAAAGCTTTTGGTAGAAGTGGCATTATTGCAGGGCAAAGCGTGAAAGATTTAATTGAAAGTATTAAGTTTTACCGAGAAAGTGAATTTAAAGCGCATGGAACATCTTTGGTTATGGCAAAACAAACCAAAACGATGCGTGATCAAGATATTAACGCAGTGGCGCAGTATATTTCAAAACTACCGAAATAATATCTTTAAAAAAGGTTGAAGATTCCTATGAACAAATTCATTTATTGCCTGTTCATTTTTACAGCATTTGTGACACTTCCTTCCTCTTTATCAGCAAGTACAGTTAGAGGCAAAATTTACTATTCTAAAGTTCTTAAACCTATATGTGGATTTGATGGAAATCATATGGGGAAAAAACATACGATGAATGAATGGAGGCATTTTTATAACAATAACCAACTTTTACTGGCTATAAAAATACTTTGTCCACAAGCACCCGAAATCAGTGACCCAAATGATCTTTTAAATCTTTACCATTTTTTAAGTTCTTTTGCAAGCGATAGTGGGAATGTTCCCTCTTGCAATTAGAAAATAGTATGCAAAATCTTTATCTTACTTTTATATACAACTGCTACAATTATGAGGCCTCCTGAAAAATTTCTTATTTAAAATAGATAAATATTCTTGTAAAATACTTTTTGCAAGAACTTTTAATCATACTGTAATGAAAGGTTTGAATGAATCAAACAATTGTACACATGGAAAATGTTGATAAATACTATGGTGATTTTCATGTGCTTAAAAATATCAATTTTTCAGTAAAAGAAGGGGAGATTGTTGTCATCTGTGGTCCTAGCGGTAGCGGAAAATCAACACTTATTCGCTGTATTAATAAACTTGAAGAAATTGATAGTGGTAATATTCGTGTCGATGGCTACGATTTATACAACAAAAAAACAAACATTAATAGCGTTAGAGCAGAAACAGGTATGGTGTTTCAGCACTTCAATCTTTTTCCCCATCTTACCATTTTGGAAAATATTACAATCGCCCAACGTAAGGTCAAAAAAACCAGTAAACATGATGCTAACGAACTTGCTTTAAAACTTTTGGAGCGTGTTGGATTAGTGCACAAAGCTGAAGGATATCCTAATGAACTCAGCGGTGGACAAAAACAACGTGTTGCCATTGCAAGAACCCTTGCAATGCAACCTAAAATTATTTTATTTGATGAACCTACTTCCGCACTTGATCCTGAAATGATTGGAGGTGTTTTGGATGTGATGCGAGAATTAGCACATGAAAAGTATACTATTGTCTGTGTCACACATGAAATGGGCTTTGCTAAAGAGGTAAGCAATCGTATTGTGTTTATGGATGAGGGAAAAATTATTGAAGAAGGAACACCTGAAGATTTCTTCACAAATCCAAAAACTGAACGTGCTCAAAAATTTTTACAAGAAATCTTAACACATTAAAAATCTTCAAAGGAGAAGTTATAATGAAAAAAATCTTAGTAGCATTCCTCGTAATGCTAGGCATTAACGCTATGGCAGATGATATTAATCTCTGGCAAAAATCCACCCTTAACAGTATTGTTCAAAAAGGGGTTTTAACCGTTGGTTTAGAGCCTGGCTATATGCCTTTTGAAATGAAAGATAAACAGGGTAATATCATTGGTTTTGATGTGGATATCGCAAATGCAATGGCAAAAGCGATGGGGGTTAAACTTCAACTTGTCCCTACTGCGTGGGATGGCATTATTGCAGGACTTCTAACAGGCAAATATGACATTATTATCTCTGGTATGACCATTACACAAGAGAGAAACCTCAAAATCAACTTTGCCGATCCTTACATCAGTGTGGGACAGACCATTCTTGCACCTAAAAAACATGCGGGTAAAAAATGGAGTGATTTGGATAAACCTGAATACACCATTGTCACAAAAATTGGTGTCACAGGTGAAATTGCAACACGCAAAATGTTCAAAAAAGCAAAAATCAGAACGTTTGAAACAGAAGCAGATGCCGCACAAGAAGTTCTTAATGGAAATGCAGATGGTTTAGTATATGACAAACCTTACAACGCTATTTTCTTCGCAGAAAAAGGCAAAGATGCTTTAGTCCATTTAAGTGATGAACTAACCTATGAACCTCTAGGTTTTGCTATTCGCAAAGGGGATCCTGATTTTCTTAACTGGCTTAATAACTTCTTGAATCAGTCAAAAAATGATGGAACGTATAAAAAAATCTATGACCGATGGTTTAATGAAACCGCTTGGCAAAAAAAGGTAATGTAAACAGTGGCAAAAGAGAAACAACACTTTTTACACAATAAAACATTCGGTCACATTGTGGCCGTTTCGTTCTATATTATCTTAGGCTATTTACTTTTTACAGCTACTTCTAATATGAATTATATTTGGAAGTGGAGTGGTGTTCCTAAGTATTTTATGTATGAAAAAACTGACACAATTACTGCTCCACTTGATGGAAAAATACGTATTCAAGGGACAAAAGTTATTATTGATGGTTATGATGATAGCAAAGAAATTGAAATTGAAAAAGGCTACGTCCTCCAAATCCAAGAAGGAGATAGTGTTTACGAAAATGACACCTTAGCGCATATAACATCTATGCAGATAGGACCTTTACTTGAGGGCTTAATTGTGACACTTGAAATTTCAGGAGTTGCAGCCATTCTAGCATTTTCAATAGGCTCTTTATTGGCATTTATGCGTATTTCAAACTACCAATTCTTAAAAGATATTGCAACCGTTTATATTGCCATCATTCGAGGGACACCTCTTTTGGTACAAATTTTTATTTTTTATTTTATCATAGCAACTATTTTTGAACTTGAACGTTTCTTTGCTGGAGCCATCTCTTTAGGTCTTTTCTTTGGAGCGTATATCGCAGAAGTTTTACGTGGTGCTATTCAATCTATTGATAAGGGACAATACGAAGCAGCAAAATCATTGGGAATGAATTACCCACAAACCATGATTTATATTATTATGCCTCAAGCACTTAAACGTGCTCTTCCCACACTGGTGGGTGAAATGATTGCCTTAGTCAAAGACTCTTCATTGGTTTCTGTTATTTCTATTACTGACTTGACAAAAGTCGGACGGGAAATTGTTGCCAATACTTTTTCACCATTTGAAACATGGCTTATTATTGCAGCAGTCTATTTCGCTATTACATTTTTATTAACTGCCTTAGGTCATAAAATTGAAAATAAAATGAAAAAACAAGGAGGCATGTAATCAAAAGATTACATGCTTAAATACTGTATTCTTGAAGCGCTTCATTCAGTTCTTCAAGAATCTCTTTTTCTCTTTCTGTAATATAGTTTAAAATCTTCTTACTCATTGAACGATCAGGAAAAATACGCATACAATAGCGATAGGAGTCATTGTATTCAATAATATTAATCACTTCACCTTGTACCTCAATTTTTCTATCTGCACTCATCCCATTAAGCTCAAAATCTATCATCACTTTTGCACCAACAAATACGCCATTATTTTCACCACTCACAACCCCTAACCCATTCATAGAGAGGTCATAAAGCCTTCCGCTCGTTTGAAGATTGTTAAACTGGTGTAAATGCACCGTTGCAATAATATCTGGATGAACGCGAATGGATTCTCTTTGCAATGCTGGCATATTGAGTAAATAGGTAAAATTGTTGAGCGTCACCGTATTATTATGAAAATGGTAAGCAAGTACATCTGCTTTCATATGTTTTGCAAAATAATCATTTTTAACCAAAAAGGCGTGATTGTCAAGTTTGATAGCAATGGCCTGAAGTGCATCAACTTGAAACGTTACGCTTTCATCCTCTATGCTCACAATACTCGCTTCTGAGCTAATAGGAACACCTTTGTAGAGATTTAAAAAAATAATCTTTTCATCTTTGTTTTGCATGGTACGAAAAGCTTCGAGAATCGTGTTCGTATGAGAAAACAACACATCATTATTTTGAGAAAAATCCATAAAAGAGGAGGAGGAAAGAGGTCTATTTTCTTCTTCACATACCATAATAAAACGTTGAATACATTCACACAAAAGCTCTAAATAAGAGATGCTTTGATGCTCTCTGCAAAAGGCAATATAGTTTTCAATCATATAGAGCATACTGCGACTAAGTAAAAAGCCTACTTTAAGAGCATTGCCGTTCATTGCACTCAAAAGTTCTTCTTTGAGTAGTTTAATATTATCGTCACATTCAAACAGTCTCTGATAAACTAAATGTGCCAATCTTCTCACTTCCTCATCATCTATTTCAGGGGTATATTTTTTCCATAATGTAGACAAATAGACGATAAACACAGACTCAAACTCTTGCAAAAAGAGTTTCGAATGGACCAAAAAATTCTCTTTTTCTTCTTGAGAAATACCTTCTTTTTCCATTGTACCATCCCATTGATGACGATTTTAGTTTCATTATATCATGTTTTACACAGGAGATAGGCAATATCTAAAATAACTTCTGTTCCTAAATTTTTTTGAGAATTAATCCGCATCTTAATCTTGAATTCGTCACAATACGCCTTCACTAAACTAAGACCTATGCCATATCCTTCTTTGTTTGCATCGACTTGATAATAACGATTAAAAACTAAAAAGAGCTCTGCCTCACTCATCCCTAGACCCAAATCTTTAATACAAAGGTGTGTTCCCTCATAGCTAATGGTAATGGGTGCCTTGTTCACATTATATTTAAGCGCATTATGCAGTAAATTAGAGAGCACCTTGGTCAATCCATGTTTGTCGGCAAAAATCTTTACATGTAAACCATGATGAATAATCTCAACACCGTCTGCCATCTCTTTTTGTTTTTCAATCACAGATGAGACAACCTCATCCAAATAGAAAATTTCTTTTACATCTGTTTGAATCTCTTTTTTAATGTAATAATCCACTTCCTTATACAATTCGTAAAGATCGTGACTTGCTAATTCTATACGAGATAAGCGTTTTAGTTTCTTATTATCGTGCTCATCAGCTTGTAGCATCTGAAGATTGGCGTTAATCACACAAAGCGGAATATTAAGTTCATGAAGAGTGTCTTTAAGCAAGATATCTAAAAAATGGTTGGTTTTAAATAAAGAAGCTAGAGTATAAGAAACCAAAAAGTATCCTACCAAAAAAGCAACGACAATCAAAACAAAAAGCACTAACCACCACTGTTCTATCCATTCCCCTAAATACATGAAAAAGAGTGAGAAACAACACAGCACTAAAGTAAAAATAAAAATCGAACGAACAAAAAAAATCTTATCGCTACTTCTCAAAACGATATCCAATTCCTCGAATATTTAAAATAGCCTCTTTGCCAAAAATTTTTTTAAGATTGTTAATATAAACCCGAATAGAGCCCTCGTTGATCTCTTCACTGCTACTCCAGAGATGGTTACAAATCATCTCCTTTGTAACCACATTTCCTCTGTCTTTGACCAATAAATAGAGTAGTTCAAAATCTTTTCGATTTAAATCCAACTCTGTTGTACCTTGAAAAAGACGTTTACGAGCAAGATTTAATTTATACTGAGCATCTATAATAAACCAATCATCCACAGCACCTTTTGTACGAGCTAAAATGGCCTTAATACGCAAAAGTAATTCACGTAAATCAAATGGCTTTTTAATATAATCATCTCCACCTATTAAAAAACCTTTTCTCACACTTTCTTGATCGTTTAATGACGTTATGAAAATAGCAGGTGTTCTATCACCAGAATGACGTAACGCTTGCAAAAACTCAAAACCATTCATATCAGGAACTTTGACATCAACCAAATATAAATCAAAGCTATTTTGATAACATGCTTCCAAAGCCTCTTTTCCACTTTTCACTAACGTGCATACATACGCATATTCAGATAAAAAATCCTCTAAAGTTTGAAGCAAAAGCATATTATCTTCTAAAATGAGAAGCTTATAAGACATGCAAAACACTCCTAATAACGATGGTATAAACTAACATGACTCTCTTTATCGCTTCTAAGAACAACACCCTTTACATGTAAAGAATAGCGTTGCAGAACTTAGTATTTAAGCCTTAATGGGGTAAAATCTTCACTTATAAAATGATGACATATTAATATTAATTTAATATTAAATATACCGTCAAAAAGAGAGAGGCTACTAATGAAATACCGTTATATTGGCAAAAGTGGACTACGTGTAACGCCTATTTGTATGGGCACAATGAGTTTTGGTAGCTGGAGCGATAAAAAAGAGTCGTTTAAAATTCTAGACTCCGCTTACGATAGAGGGATTAACTTTTTCGATACCGCAGAACTTTATCCCGTGCCTCCGCGCAGTGATTACGCAGGACTTACTGAAGAGATTATCTCCGAGTGGCTTGCGACCAAACCTAGAGAGAGTATTATTCTAGCTTCCAAAATAGCAGGGGCTGCCAATGGCTGGTTTGTACCACCCGTTCGCCATGGCTTAACGGCGATTGACTCCTTTCACATTCAAAGGGCTGTTGAAGGAAGTTTAAAGCGTTTAAAAACCGATTATATTGATTTGTATCAAGTGCATTGGCCTGATACGGTTATCCCAAAAGAAGAGTCTGCAAAAGCCCTCGATACATTAGTGAAAAGTGGAAAAGTACGCTACCTTGGGACATCTAATGACACCGCATACGGACTGACAAAATCCAACACTATTGCACACTACGAGAAATTAGCACGCTTTGAATCTATCCAAAACAATTTTTCACTACTAAACCCTCGCTTTTTAGATGAACTTTCCCACGTCTGTAAAACCGAAAAAGTCTCACTTCTTCCCTACTCGCCTATTGCAGGTGGTGTACTCAGTGGTAAATACAATCAACCCTTTATTGACCCAAAAACACGTTTTGGTGAATACATGAACCATGAAGATGCCAGACAACGTCTTATGTCTCAGCGTTTTGTCAATGAAAAAACTCTTTTGGCAACTTCCAAATATATAGAACTTGCTAAAAAACATAGTATGAGTCCTGTCACCCTTGCGGTAGCGTGGAGTATGCATTTTGATTTTGTTGCTTCAACTATTATTGGAGCACGCTACGCTACGCAGCTTGAAGAGAGCTTTAAAGCATTTGATGTCACTCTAAGCGCAGAGATACTTCATGAAATTGAAACCATTCAAAAAGAGATTTTATATCCCATGGGATAAGGCATTACATGTAAAGAAAAATCTTTACATGTAAACCTTCGTATTGCAGAGAAAAAGGTAG
The DNA here is from genome assembly GCA_009930355.1 of Campylobacterota bacterium. Classification (GTDB taxonomy): domain Bacteria; phylum Campylobacterota; class Campylobacteria; order Campylobacterales; family Sulfurospirillaceae; genus Sulfurospirillum. Next base: position 13,211 of record RZYK01000027.1, read on the forward strand.
AGTCATTCAAAAATCACTCTACCTTTTTTTAAATAGCATCTTCGTTTTGTTCACCCGTTCGAATACGAATGACACGCTCAACTTCACTCACAAAAATCTTCCCATCGCCTATTTTGCCTGTTTTAGCTGCTTCCATAATCGTCGCAATCACCTTGTCTACATTTTCATCAGCAACAACAATATCAAGTTTAATTTTAGGGAGAAAGTCTACCACGTATTCAGCACCTCTGTAAAGTTCTGAGTGTCCCTGCTGACGTCCATATCCTTTGACTTCATGCACGGTCATACCCGTAACTTCAATACTTGAGAGTGCGTCTTTTACATCTTCAAGTTTGAACGGCTTAATAATTGCCTCAATTTTTTTCATGGTTTTCTCCTAGATTTATCACTTTTATAGGAATCATTTTATCTTAAATTATTTTAAATACGCTTTGAGAATTAACTGTGGCTCAAGCGGTTTATCCCTGCCATCCGTGGAAACATTTTCAAGTTTGCGTACCACATCCATCCCTTCAATGACTTCACCAAAGATAGTGTGTCTACCATTTAAATGTGGCGTAGGAACAGTGGTAATAAAAAACTGACTGCGGTTAGTATTGCGTCCAGCGTTGGCCATGGCAAGTATTCCTGCTTTATTGAACATGACAAAAGGTTTAAACTCATCTTCAAACGCTCCACCAAAGAAAGACTCGCCACCTCTTCCCGTTCCTGTTGGATCACCACCTTGAATCATAAAGTTTTTAATCACACGGTGAAAAGGAACACCATTGTAATACCCCTTTTTAACAAGCCCTTCAAAATTTTCACACGCCTTAGGCGCAATCTCTGGCTTCAGTGCGAACACAATGTTTCCCTGCGTGGTTTCAAATACCACGTCACTCGCACACAAAGCACTCCATACACCCAATACACATAACGCTAAAACCCTCTTCATTTACGCATCCCCTACTAATTTTGTATTGCGAAAGCGATACACTTTATTCTTTACTTTTTCTAAAATACCTACTTTAATAAGCTGTTGAAACATATGCACGACAGTAGGTTTACTCACGCCAATATTATCAATAATATCCTGATAGGAACCATTGAAAATTTTATCTTCATCTAAATGATTAATGATGTATTTCAAAATTTCAATTTTCTTACCGCCAATGAGTGCCGCAAGCCCTTCAATAATAAACGAACATCCTTGAATCTCCTTTCTCTGTAATCGTGGAAGCATTGCACTATAAATAGCACTAATCAAATCTTTCATATTAATGGGTTTCATAATAAAACCATCCACCTTTAGCGTAATAGCTTCAAGCAAATACTCTGTCTCCGTGAATGCTGTTGTAATAATGGCAGGAATATTTCGATGATACTCTGTTTTAAGTTTTTTAAGCATCTCGATACCATTCATCTGTGGCATTAAAATATCTGTGACAATAATATCCACATCCTTTTGCAATGCTATACTAAGCCCTTCTTCACCATTACTAGCCAAATAAACCTCTTTAACAAAATCTTTCAAAATCATATACGTCTGATCTCGAACTGATTTCTCATCTTCTACGTATAGCACCACACAATCTTTTAAACTATTAAAATCCATCTATTGCTCCTCTTCTTTTTCCAGTGGCATTAAAAGTGTCATTATCATGCACTTTTCATAGTATTTTCCATTACTAAACGTATATGCGCCATTTGTTCCGCAGATACTCCCTCTCATCTGTTTTTCAATAATTTGTTTTGACATGTAAAGCCCAATTCCTGTTCCTGAAGATTTATGTTTGGTTGTAAAATAAGGCTCAAACATTCTATCTTGCACCTCTTCATTAATACCACCACCATTGTCAATCACTAGAACAACTGCATTATAAGCCTCTTTTGAAATGACAACTTCAATACATCGCTCCTCAACCTGACGCTCCTCAAAAACATCTTTTGCATTGGAGAGTAAATTCATAATCACTTGAGAAAATTCATTAGGATAACCATGAACAATTGAATCTTTTTTACATGTAATAAAGATTTTAATTCCCGCTTTCGCATAATAAGCTTTAATCAATTTAACACTGTATGTAACGGTTTCTTTCAGACTGAAAGGCTCTTCACTTTGATTGGGTTTAAAAAAATTACGAAAATCATCGATAGTATTAGACATCAATAAACCCAATGCAATACCTTCATTCACCTGCTTATCGATAAAATCATCGCTTAATGCGATACCTGCCATTCGTTTCATTTGAAAACTTTGAATAATAAGCACCATCGCATTAAGGGGTTGTCTCCATTGATGGGCAATATTCCCAATCATTTCGCCCATTGAAGCAAGTCTTGATTGACGAAACATAATTTGATCTTTTTGACGACTTTGCTCCACCTCGTAACGTACTTTCTCTTCCAAATCACAATTGAGTTGTTGCAGTTCTTTGGTTTTTTCATCGATTCTATGAGCAAGTTTAGTATGTAATAATCGAATATTACGTAAGAGAAGCATTGCCAACAATCCTGCAAAAATAGTTGTTCCAATGGTCGCTAAGACAATCCACTCAAAGGTATTGTCATAAACTGTTTCTGTCTGTAAAAATCCTTCTTTAGCGTTTTCTAAATTTTGATTAATAAGCCCTGTTAAATCAATATTAATCGAATAGACACTCGGATAAAGTTCATTTTGCAAGATTTCAATCGCTCGAGAAGATTGATT
>RZYK01000218.1 GCA_009930355.1 Campylobacterota bacterium
AAAAGCACTTCAAAAAATGTTCTTAGAGTATTAAAAACATTCCTATCTCTTTTGGCGGAAAGAGATAGGACTTTTCCTCTCATGTGTTATAATAACTCTCAAAAAGAACAAATCCCATGAAAAAAATACTCTTATTTTTAACTGTTTTTATTTTCATGGGTACTACTTTTGCATGGGCACATGATAAAAAAATCCTCATCATCAACTCTTATCATAAAGGTTTTCAATGGAGTGATGACGTTTTACATGGTATAGAAAATGTTTTTTACAATCATCCTGAAATTACCATGAATATTTTATATATGGATTCTAAGCGCATCAATTCCAAAGAGTATTATGCCAAACTACGAGAACTCTATAAACTTCAACTCAAAAATCAAAAACATGACCTCATTGTTGCTGTGGATAAATTTGCGTACGATTTTTTAATTGAGTATTATCATGAGCTTTTCACCGATGAGCCTATTTTATTTACAGGCTTAGAGCAGTTTGATGTGAAAGAAATTCATGCCAAAGGCTTAGATGATCGCATTTATCGGGTGATGGAAAAAAGAGCTATTGGCGATACGATTCCTTTAATGGCGAAGATGATACCACAGCTTAAAAAAATAACCATCATCAACGATGCCAGTGCCAATGGGGATGATAGTGAACCTTTTATTCGTGAAGCGATGCAAGAGTTTCATGATAGACTTGAGATCGAATACATTCGTGAATCAACCCTTGAAGAATTAGAAAAACGCTTTTCTACACCTAATAAAGAAGAGGCAATTTTTTACATTCGTTTTTACAATGACCGCTATGGAAATCTCTATAAAAACAACCAAATTGCCAATATGATTCAAAAAAGTGCCTTGCCAGTCTTTATCACCGATACACTTTTTATTGGAAAAGGAGCGTTTGGTGGCAAACTAGTTCCTGTGCAAAAACTTGGTATGGCAACAGGTGAGATGATTTTAGATGTGTTAGATGAAAAAATTCACCCTTTACATGTAAAGACATTTGATGAGTATTGGTACCAGTTTGATCTTCAAAAAATTAAACAATTTGACATCTATCCTAATCCTACCGTCCCAGAATTTGAGCTTATTAATGCACCTGAAACCTTTTTTGATCGTCATCGAAAACTTATTGATGCAGTGTTTCTTATTTCTCCTTTTCTCGTTTTTCTTATTTTAGGTCTTTTTCATAATATTTATATGCGCATTCGCTCTGAAAAAGAGTTGCGTGCGGTGGAGTTGCAAAAAAACAAACACCAACAGTTTATTATTCAACAATCCAAATTGGCTGAAATTGGTGAAGTATTCTCTTCGATTGCCCATCAATGGAAAAACCCTTTGGTTGAGATTGCGACCATAGCGCAAGATCACTTTTATAGCTCCACAGAACAGTCAGAAGAACAAAATAATCAATTCGTCCATGATATTATGGTGCAAGTACACTATATGACCGATACGATTAACAGCTTTCAAGCCTTTATTATGCCCTCAACTACTAAAACGGTTTTTAACATTAATGATGCGATTGAAACGATGCTAAAGATAATTAACCATACTATCAAATATAATTATATTGATGTTACAGTAGATATCAGCCATGCCACCAACCTCTCCATTCGTGGCTATAAAAATGAATTTATGCAAACACTTTTAAACATTGTTAATAATGCCAAAGACCAAATTATTGAACAACGAGAAGCAAAAAAGCTAAAACGAGGTATGATTTCTATTGTCATCTACAACCATGCACAAAACGTTATCATTGAAATATGTGATAATGCAGGAGGCATCAAAGAAGAGAAACTATCTCATCTTTTTGATGCTTACTTTACAACCAAAAAACAAGGGCATGGGATTGGGCTTTATATGAGTAAACTCATCATTGAAGATAAAATGGGTGGAAAAATTACCGCTTCCAATAAAAACGATGGGGCTTGTTTCTCCATCACACTAGGAAATGTAACATGAAAATTTTAGTTCTTGAAGATAATGACCGCTTAGCAAAAGTGATTAAAAGTGTTCTCGATAAAGAGGGATACAGTGTCGACATTTTTTACGATGGTGAAAAAGCCCTTGATGCGCTGAATTGTGGCTACCACTGTTTTATTTTGGATATTAATGTTCCCTCCCTTGATGGACTTTCTATTTTAGAGACAATTCGTCTCTACCACAAAGAGATTCCTGTGATTATTATGAGTTCGAATCATGACTTGGAAAAAATTCAGACTTCTTATGAAATAGGCTGTGATGACTATCTTAAAAAACCTTTTTTCATTTATGAGTTGGTTCAAAAAGTAAAAAAACTCTGCCATAAACCTTCTCAAATCATCACGCTTTGGACAGGGTATACGTATGATTATGTTAACCATCGTCTCTTTGCACCCGATAACGAAGAGATAAAATTGGCTAAAAAAGAGTGTATGTTCTTAGACCTTTTCATTAAAGACAGACACAGGGTGATTACCTTTAGTGAGCTAGAAGAGTATGTGTGGGAGGGCGAGGAGACGAGCATTTTAAATATGCGAGCTCTTATCAAGCGTTTGCGTAGAAAACTCCCTGAAGGTGCTATTGAGATGATTAAAGAGGTAGGGTATCGCTTGGGTGAGCTATGATGGGTCTTTGTAATAGAGTTTTGTGCTATCTTTTTGGTAGGAGCTGTAAAGCTTTTTAAACTCTTTAAAGACTTTGGAAGAATAAGGGTTGTCATTAATCTTGCCATTATAGGCGTTAATGGCATCTTTGTTATTTTTATGTTTTGCAAAACAGGTCGCTAAAATATATGCCCCCACTTGAATATTTATTTTTGGGTCAAAAAGGTCATAAAAAGAGATATTTGCTCGATCGAGCATGGGTTTATGAATGGAGTTAATTTGCATGATACCCATGTCAAAACGGGGGTAATTACGTGTGTAAAGGAAATGCACGACATGACTGGCTTCATATTTATTTTTACTTCTAATAGAAATAACTTTTGTGTGCATTTGACTCTCAATGCCCTTGTGTTTCAAAAAAGCTTCCAACTCTTTGGCTTGTTTTGGCGTCATTCTATGGGCACTAAAGGCAACCACATATCGATCTAGATTACTCTCGACCTTAGCAATGGAATAGAGAAGACTCGGTTCAATCCCATAAATCTGCCCCACCTTGACCCAAATGTTTTCATTTGATTGTTTTGGTGCTGCCCATATGAAAAAAGGCAAACAAAGCAACAAAAAAAGACGAAATGCCATGTAAACCTCCTATAATGAACTTCTTTTCATTATAAAGAATAGAAACTTTATTCTCACTAAAGCAAAGATAGGTTAAAATTATTTTCCTTTTGCGGGGGGTATGTGACTCTGGTGTGCACCACGGCCTTCAAAGCCGATTGGAGGGGCGGTTGACCGTCTCTTGGGAGGTTCGATTCCTCCACCCTCTCG
>RZYK01000219.1 GCA_009930355.1 Campylobacterota bacterium
TATAATCTTTTGAGTTCTGCCTAAAAAAGCCTCTTCAAAGCCAAAAGCACCTCCAATAAAAAAGTTAACCGTTATATCTTGATTAAAAATAGTACTAAATTGCTCGCTGCTTAGCTGTTCACCTTGTACATCAAGCGCTACATTATAGCCTTTTAAAAAAGGCTCATACGCTTTTGTATACGAAGCTTTCGCTTCTTTGGCACCTATCATTTGTGCAGAGGCAATGTGCTTATTAAAGATCTTAATCTCTTCTACTTTAGCAAAGCGAGAGATCATTTTCGTGTATTCATTTGCGATAGTATCTAAAGATTTATCGCTACTTTTTTCAATTGTAAAAACGTTTACATTCATGCTTTGAGTTTAAGCTCAAATGCATCTTTATGACAATGCTCACCCAAAAGTTTTAACAAATTGGATAAAACACCTTTCATTTCTGTACGTTTAACAATCATATCAATTAAACCATGTTCTAGCAAAAATTCTGCTCTTTGAAAACCTTCTGGTAAATCAGCACCAATAGTTTGTTTAATAACTCTTTGCCCTGCGAACCCAACCAAAGCTCCTGGCTCTGCCATGATAATATCACCTAAAAAAGCAAAAGAGGCACTAACACCACCCATTGTTGGATCGGTTAAAATAGAGATATACGGCAATTTTGCATCAGAAAGTTTAGTGAGCGCTGCGGATGTTTTTGACATTTGAAGCAAAGAAAATGTACTCTCTTGCATACGTGCCCCACCACTAGCACTAATAATAATTAAACCCTCTTTATTGGAAATGGCACGGTTAATGGCTCTTACAATTTTTTCACCCTCAACAGAGCCTAAACTTCCACCCATAAAGGAAAAATCAAAGACCACGAGTTGAGCACTTACATCATTGATTTTACATGAGCCACACACGACAGAAGAGTTTTTCCCTGTCTTCTCTTGCGCTTCTTCTATACGTTTTTTATAGGATTTTTTGTCGACAAATTTCAGGGGATCAATAGGCGCTAAATTGGCATCAAATTCAACAAAACTGTTTTCATCACAGAGTTGTTCAATACGTTGTTTTGCGGAAATACGCATATGAAAGCCACACTTTGGACAAACATTTAAACACTGTTCAATTTCTTTATAATACATCAAAGATTGGCAGGCACCACACTTCACCCAATGACTTGGGGCTTCGCTTGGAGTAGATTGCATTTTTCGAATGCTGCTGAAAATTTCTGCAAATCGCATAGGTTTTATCCTCGTTTGAAGCTAATCGCTTTTAAATAAGCCTATTATTCTATCGAAAATTTCCTTATCTTTACTTACGAGAAAAATATCGTCGTGCAAGAAGGTGTGCAAATCCTCACACATAAAAAGCCCAGCTTCGACATCGTAAGAGCGCATCTTCCCCACATAAAGGACAAATGAAACCTCATGAGCGTACGCTAAAGAGAGAGCAAATGCACCTGGAGAGCGGTATTTTATTCCTTCGTTAAACAACGCTTGATGGACACGATTGGAAGCGTAAGCACGTTCAAAAATACCTACTTTGGAGAAGCTGTTTTTCTTTACATGTAAAAAAGTTTTTGAGCCGATTTTTCCTTGCCTAAAACCCTCTTTATCTTTAATAAACACATCCCCATTGGCTAAATTCGCAATCACCGCTTTCGTACATTTCTCTGCTTCAAAATAAGCCACGGAGGTGCCATAATACGGTAAATGTGAGAGTAGATTGTCACTGCCATCAATAGGATCCAGCACAATGCGAGCAGACGTAGCGGGGTTTTTAATCACCCCACTCTCTTCGGAAAAAATCTCTCCAAAAGGAAGAAGATGCTCAATAAAAATCTTCTCCGCTTCCAAATCAATCCCCGCACTTCGATCACCGCCCGCACCTACATCAAATGCCTGATGATGCGATGCTTCTAAACCCTTTACATGTAAAAGGGTATAAAGCTCTTCATTGGCACGTAAAACCGCTTCAATAAAATTCATTAGCCGAGTAGTTTTTTAATGATATGCATCGCTGCTTCTTTACCCTCTTTCGCTGCCGTGACAACAAGGTCTGAGCCTCGCTTACAATCTCCACCCGCATAGACGCCTGATTTGGTGGTTTGATACTCATGATTGACGACAATGCAACCTGATTTATTCACTTCAATGCCATTTTCAGCCAAAAATGTCGGAACAGAAGGGCTAAAGCCTAAAGCAAAAATAATCACATCGGCATCCACTCTAAAATCGCCACCTTTGACAATTTCCACGCATTGACGGCAACTTGCATCTTTCGCACCCAAAATGGTTTTATGCATATCAATACCTACCACAGCGCCTTCAGAATTGACTAAAATCTCTTTAGGCGTTACGTTGTAGACAAACTCCGCACCCTCTTCAATAGCATTTTTAAACTCTTTCTTACTGCCTGGCATATTGTATTTATCTCTTCGATACAAACAGGTCACACTTTTTGCTCCCTCACGAATGGAAGTTCTAAGACAATCCATCGCTGTATCGCCACCACCGATGACCACAACATTTTTACCCTTGACTTCAAACTTTTTATCGTAGGCTTCATTGAAAAGCTTTTTTTGAATGGAGCGTAAAAAGTCAATCGCAAGAAAAACACCCTCAGCATTTTCATTGGCAATATTAGCTTTGCGTGGACTCTCCGCACCAATGCCTAAGAAGATGGCATCATGGCTGTGGGCTACCTCATCAAAACTCAGCTCTTTACTACCTACGTGTGTGTTTACATGTAAAGAAAGACCCGCCTCTTCCAGCCACTTAATACGACGTGCCACGACCTCTTTATCGAGTTTAAAACCAGGAATACCATAGGTTAAAAGTCCACCCGCTCTGTTTTGTTTGTCATACAAACTCACCGCAATGCCCGCACGAAGCAAATAGGTCGCACACGCCAACCCTGCAGGTCCAGCACCAATCACCGCTACTTTTTTCTTCGTTGTAATCCCAGGAAAAGAGGGTTTTAATCCTCGCTTAAACCCATCTTCAGAAATAAACGTCTCAATAGAGCCAATCGTAATTGCGCCATACCCATCATTAAGCGTACAATCCCCCTCACACAGTCTATCTTGCGGACAAATACGCCCTGTAATTTCAGGAAAAGGGTTTGTCTCATTGGAGAGGTTAAACGCCAACTCTCTCTTTAAACCGCTGGTTGCTTTGAGCCAAAAAGGAATGTAGTTGTGCAAAGGACATTTGCTATGACAAAAAGGATCACCACACTGCACACAGCGATCCGCCTGCTCCCTTGCATCTTCTCGACCCATCACTTCATAAATCTCTTTAAAATCTCTGACCCTATCACTGGTTGAGCGTTTTCTTGGCTCAATTCTCTCTTCATTGATAAAATTTTGCATCTTAGTCTCCTTGCGCTGGGTTGAGTGGTACATTGGTCATATCTTTAGGGCGTACCAT
>RZYK01000028.1 GCA_009930355.1 Campylobacterota bacterium
TTCAAAGCACTCTGTTTCAAAAAGTGCTTCAAAGAGCAAACCAATCTCATACTTTTTTTAAATTTTTTCTCGATTTAAGTTATTCTTTATAAAACGGCTGTAGTAGTTGTGGTATCATTTTCTGTTGTCTCATCTTCATCTTTTGGTTGGATTGGGTCTTTATCTGATTTTACATTGTTATAAAGCTCATTACCTAAAAAGAGTCCAAAAATAAACTCATCTTTGTTAAATGTATTATCATTGATATGTAACATCTCTTGGGTAGAAAGTTTTATATTAATACTTTGCAAACTTTCAAACTCATGAAATTTTGTTTTAGCAAAAATCTCATTCATAAATGTTTGTACAGAAGTAAGGTTATTTCTCTCAATTCGTTTACCTACAAATGCCAATGACTTTTTATCATAATTATTAATGGACCAACTTAATATTTTGATAGCAAGTCCCACACAAGCTCCCATTTTCATAGATGACGAATCTTTGACTAAATTACCATTTTGTAAAAAATAGGTCAATTTTTCTTCGTAGCTTTTACCTACAAACATCTCTTTTTTTTCTCCTTCTCCCATTGCGCTTTCTCCTTTATTGATTTTTGTTACCCAGTGTAAAAATATATAATGCTTAAGAACATCACCATAATAGTATTTTTGTTTATTGTCATCACTTTTGCTAATTCCATACTGCATCTTTTCATTCATAAACAACATAAGTTGGGTTCTATCAATTACATCATTCAAAGCAATTTTCCTAAAAAGTGCCGTTCTCATTTTTTTGTAGCTATCTTGCTCATTTTTTTTGTAAAAAATATGATAAATATGCTGTTGCCAACTATATTTATCAAGTTTTCTATTAAATTCTTGAGCATAAAACTCTTTTAATGCTTTAAAAACTTCAACATTTTGAATCAAGGTAGAAGGAATCACATCTTTGATATATTCCACCACATTGTTGCCTGTTTTGGTTGGTTCATTGAAATAAAAATTTAATAACAGTTCATTTTCATATTCAAAAAATTCACTCACTACATCAAATAATCCATCAAAATTTCCTTGTGCTTCTTGAGCATATTTTTGAAACTCTTTTAAAGTAATTTCATTCAAGCATGTTGCTGTAATATATGAGTTCAAACCCATAAAATAAAAACGATTATAGCTTTCTAAGAAAGTTGTTCCTGTCATAAAATCGATGTAAGCTTCTTTTGATAATACAAAAAGATTTTTATCATCTATTAGATTATATTTGACATTAACTTTATCAGTAGAAAATGGATAGTAAAAACTTCCACTTGGATAGTAAAGAAAATCTTCTTTTTGTGTGATATTGCATATGCCTTGTTTTGGTTTGACAAATTTACCAGATGTATTATTGAATTCAATGTTTTCAAATACTTTATAAAACAATTTTTTTTCATAAAAATATGATTGAAAATTTTGATGTTTAATAGCAATAATTATTGGGATTTTCTTAGATAATTGATTAATTTTGGATATAGATAAGTTTTCTTTTTCAGTGTCCTTAATCTTTTTAGATACCATTGATGATAATTTTTCAATTGCTTCTATGTTTTTTAAAAGTACTGTAAAATATTTTGTTATTCTTGGATAAAAAATAATTTGACTATCTAACATCAAGTCCAATATTTGATTGTAAACTTTTTTTCTTGTTTCTTTATCTTGTTTCTTTCTTTTAATTTTATTATTTTCAAATGTATCGTACATAAGGCTATGTAAAGTTGAGAAAATAATTGAGTATTTTGTTTCAGTAACGAGAAAATTTAATATTTGTTCAATCAAGCTAGCTCTATTTTCAAAAATGAATGAACTTGGTAACAAATATAACATATTACCTTTTTTCCCTCTATGCACACCACATTCCAAATATTTTTCAATATCATTGGTATATTGTATGGTTTCATTGGGGATAAATGTAAAATCTTTGCCATCCCATTTTAAAGTAATTTCGACATAAAACTTTGGCAAATCTTTGAATGTAAAAACAGAACCTAGTTTATTTGATACTTTTCCAATATCTACAATCTCTTTTAACATTAATGTGTTCCTTTACAATTCTTTATATAGTTTTATTATTGTATGCAATATTAATACAATTTCCCAAATACTTTTTATTATAGTGCTAATAATATTCATAAAATCTCCTTCAAAATTTTCTCAAGGAAATTTTATCACAACAAGATAAAAAAATCAAACCAATAATAGATATACTTGAATTATTGACAAAATACTAGCTTTTTGATACAATATACTTATAGCAACATATCCGCTAACCGACACATTTAATGTATTTAAACATAATTGATATTCTTCTTTGGATTTGTTGCTACCTCTATCATCTCATCCCCTTTCCAAGCATGAACCCAGCCCCATAACTATTTTTCTCCCCCATTCCGCACGCCAACGTAACAAACGCCAGTTTCTGACTGACCTCATCTTCGTTCAGAGCGATGCGAAATTTATTTCCAAAGAAGCGGATGGATTTGCCGTCTTTGTGGATAACGATATTTTGAGGGACTTTGTTTTTGATTTCGATGAGTTGAATGAAATTATCTTTTACATGTAAAGACTCACCAAAGAAGCTTTTGTATTTTTTTTCGGCATTTTCGTGGAGTTGACGTTGTAGTTGCATGATGTCGCCGCTTTCTTGCATCGTCCAGTATTTGCCGTTTTCTATTGAGACGATGATCGGTGTGGCGCTGTAGAGTTCGGTGATGAAAAACTGCGGAACGGTTTTTTTGTGGGTTTCGACGACTTGTAGATTTTCATTATTGACATTTTGGCGAAGCGTTTGAGAGAGGGTGTCGATGAGCGTTTCATCGAGGGAGCGAATGGTAAAATGGTAGAGGTTGCCTTGTTGGTAGACTTTTTCAGGCTCAATGGGCAAAAGTCCTCCGAAAACGTAATATTTAAAGCCCTCTTTTTGGTGGACTTCGCTTTTGCCATTTTGGTACATCGAGAAGCTAATGTATTTGGAAAGTAGCTCAAAACTCTCTTCAAATGCTCTATTTTTTTTCATATATGCTGTGCATTTCAGTTCAAAGTATTTCACACAAAACCCCTTTTTTAAGATTTGATTATCTTACTACTATTTTATGACGGTTAGATAAAATATTTCATGTTGAAAGATTTTTTGCTACCATTCGTAAAAAATTTGAGAGAAGACAAATGAGCCTAAAAAAAACCAATGCCGCGCGGTTTTTAGATACCTTAAAACTGCCTTATGAGATGAGTTCATATGAGGTGGATGAAGAAGATTTGAGTGCAACGCATGCGGCGGCATCGCTTGGCGTGGATGCTTCGTGTGTTTTTAAAACGTTGGTGGCGAGGGATGATGCTAAGCGCATTTTGGTGGCGTGCATTCCTGCGGCTTGCGAGATTGACCTAAAAGCGTTAGCCAAAGTTGCCAAAGCCAAACGGTGCGAACTCGTGGCAGTTAAAGAGCTTTTAGGACTTACAGGATACATTCGTGGTGGATGTTCACCGCTTGGAATGAAAAAACAGTATTTAACCTTTATCGACGCATCGGCTTTGCAACAGGAAAAAATTTATGTAAGTGCTGGGCTAAGAGGTGTGCAACTTGTTCTTGCCCCCTCCGTACTCACCCAAGCCACACATGCGCAATGTGAACCTCTGATAAAACATTAAAAATTCTTTAAAAAAAGAGGTTATGCAACGCATTTATCACACTTATGCTATACAATAGCATGATAAAAGTATGGGAGTGTGGGATGTTTGAACATGTCTCTTTTTATAAAACACTAGAGAGCTTCGAAAAATCAGTTAAATCTGGTACATACCTTCTTATGATTGCGCAAGAGACACTTTTTTTAGAACTTCCCAAAAAAGAGGGTTTGGTTTATGCAGGGGCTATTTTTCCAAAGATCATTTTTAAACAAAAGACTTATGCCAGTGGTCTTATTGCCGCAAGGCTTGCTAAAACGTCTACATTACATGTTATGGATATACATAAAGAGTGCAATCCCCTCTCCTGTATTCACAATAGCCATTCTATTTTTACGATTGTGGATGGCTATTCAGCTGCTATTTATGATTTTTTAGAAAATCTTTATACCCTCATTCCAGAAACATGTAAACTTATAGGTGCGGGTTCTGGAAAAAATACGCTGATTCAAGAACTAACTATTTTTGATCAAACACGTTTTCATCTTGAAAGTGCTATTGTTATCTCATCTAAGAAGAGTATTGGATTAGGTGTAAAACATGGATGGAAGCCTTTACATGGTCCTTTAATTGCTTCTCAATGCCATGATACAACCATTGAAAAAATGAATTATAAAGATGCCTTTGAAGTGTATAAAAATGCTATAGAAACTGAAAGTACTTTACGTTTTGATACCACACCATTTTTCAAAATTTCACAACGCTATCCTATAGGACTTGTTCGCTACAATCAAGATTTTCTTGTAAGAGAACCTGTTTCAACCGATGGAAAAAGTATTAAAGTGGTCGGCAAACTTGAGCAAAATTCCATTGTTTGTATTCTTACATGTAAAGAAAATGAGCTGATTCAAGCTGCGCATGAAGCGGCTATACTTTCATGTGAGAATAGGGAAAATGAGACTGTTCACTCTGTAATGGTTGTTGATTGTATTTCACGATTTTTGGTTTTGGATAAAAAGTATTCTCAAGAGCTCAAAGCCATTGCAAAAGCATATGAACCACAAACATTATTATGGGGTGTACTCTCTGTGGGAGAAATTGCCAATGCTAATCAAGAAGGCATTGAATTTTATAACAATACATGTGTCATTGGGACACTCTAACCGACACATTTAGTACAAAGGATTTTAAGCAATGCGCCATTTAAATGAACAGCTCTTCATTGCTTTTGAGTGTATCAGCGCTATTGGTAGCTCTTTGGATTTAAAAATAATGGTTGAACAATTTCAAAAGGTCTTTGCACGTAAAACCGGGGCTTTAGCCTCAATTTATTGGTATTATGATGAAAGACAACACACCTATACACAACTTTCATTTCAAGGTAAAAAAGCTTTTTTACCTCTGTTTAAAACACCCAAAACATGCATACCTTGTCCTATTCTCTCTTTGGATGAAACAAAAACAAAAAATCTTTTACATGTAAAGATTGATGAGGATTGGATGGTTTTTTTATTTCATGCTCCCTATACAGAAATTGAACTCATTAAAAATATGCTTGAATCATTTAAAGAGAAGCTTGAAAATGCTGTACATGGATGTAAAAATCACTCAGAACTTATAGGAATCAATCAAAAATTAGAGCGCCTTATTCAAGAAGAAGTGGCAAAAAATAGAGAGAAAGATCAGCATATTTTACAACAATCTCGTTTGGCACAAATGGGTGAGATGATTAGCATGATAGCCCACCAATGGCGCCAACCTTTAAGTTCTATTTCAACCGTAGCAGCATCCCTTAAACTTAAACTCTCTCTCAATCGTTTTGATTATACAACCAAAGAGCAAGAAGAAGCCAACAAACTTTTTTTACAAGAAAGCATGAACAAAATTGAATCGTATGTACGCTTTCTTACGCATACAATTGATGATTTTCGTAACTTTTTCAAACCCAATAAACAAAAAGAGAGTATAACGCTCTCTCAGCTTGTCAACCGCACATTAGGTATTATTGGTAAAGCCTTAGAAGTCAACGGAATTACCCTTCATGTTCAAACCAACACAACCCATGAAGTTTTAACCTACGCCAATGAAATGATGCAAGTCATTTTAAATATTCTCAAAAATGCAGAAGATATTATTAAAGAACGTGAAGTCAAAAATCCACAAATTCACATTACGCTAAGCTCAGATAAAACATGGCAGATCATTACTATCGAAGACAATGCTGGAGGAATTAAAGAAGAAATTCTTCCCCATATTTTTGCTCCCTATTTTTCAACAAAAACAGACAAAAATGGAACAGGACTTGGACTTTATATGTCTAAAACCATTGTTGAAGAGCATTGCGGTGGGCAAATCATGGCAAGCAATGGAGCATATGGCGCTCTTTTTACCATTAAGCTGAAAGAAGATGCTACCCCATGAAGCAAAACACCCTTTCAAAACTGCTCAAAAGAGAGTACCTTACATCTGTCATTTTACCGCTTTTGCTCATTGAAGCTATGCTACTTTTAGCCTACTTTTGGAGCAATGCTTATGTTAATAAAGCTTCTAAACATGCTTTAATTGAAGAGACAAAAATACACATTAAAGAGATTAGTAAGCGCTCTGCTACCCTTATCAATAACGAATTTAAAACCCTTTCCAATCTCACCATGCTTATGCAAAAGCAACATGAAACTTTCTTTGAAAACTACAACCCTTTACATGTAAAAGAGATAAAGCCCACTTACCGTATGCTAAAAGAGGGGGTCATTACCAATACTAAAACAAATGAAAATTCTTGTAGCCTCTTTTTTTCTAATGCAAAACAAAATAACCCTTACCGTATGGAAAAAGCCAGTGCCACAGAAATCCTCGATTCATTTTATAATGCCCTGATACACAGTAATGAAAACATTGCACAAGTCTACTTTAATTCCTACGACTCAATGAATAGACTCTGTCCTTTTATGCCCGATGCACTCAGCCAATATCCACATAACATGGATATTCCCACCTATAATTTTTACTATTTGGCCGACAACAAACACAACCCTTTAAAAAAAGTAATCTGGACAGATGCCTACTTAGATCCTGCGGGACAAGGATGGATGATTAGCGCTATTGCTCCGGTGTATAAAGGTGATTTTTTAGAAGGGGTTGTTGGGGTTGATGTAACGATTGATCAATTGATTCGTAACATTCTTACGATTAAACTTCCTTATGAATCCATGGCAATGCTTGTAGATGAAAATGGACATATTTTAGGCATGAGTGAAGCGTTAGAGCTTTATCTTGGTATTAAAGAACTAACAGCCCACACCTACCATGCACCCATTGAAGCAACCATTTCAAAGCCACAAAATTTCAATCTTTTTACACATAAAGACAATACCCTTGCACGTTTGCTAACACAGATGCTAGAAACCAATAGTGATATTTCAGAGTTTGGTGATGCACAAACACATTTTATTATTACACAAAATACCATTTCCCAAACCAAATGGAAATTTGTTCTCTTACTTGATAAAGATGACCTTTTAGCCAATAGCACAACACTCAAAGAAAAAACAGATACCATTGGCTATATTGCCTTAGGATTTATGGCACTTTTTTATCTGATTTTTCTTTTTGTTCTACTCAAACGAGCACAAACATTTTCTAACGAAATTTTAATGCCACTGCATGAACTCATCGAAGCAACAAAAGTGCTCAAAAATAAACTTGCTACGCATACCATTCAACACTCTAATATTATAGAAATCAATACCCTCTTGGATAATTTTACGGCAATGAGTCATGAACTTCAAGAGCTTTATGATTCGATGGAACGTAAAATAAAAGAAGGTGTCACCCAAAAAATGGAAGCGCAAAAAATGATGATTTATCAATCACGTTTGGCACAAATGGGTGAAATGATTAGCATGATAGCCCACCAATGGCGTCAACCCTTAGGTTCCATTGCCGCACTAACTGCGAGCATCAAGCTCAAAAACGATTTGAAAAAATTTGATCTTAGGAGTGAGCGTGGAAGGGCTGAGCAAGAAAAGTTTTTAAACACTTCTGTGCAAAAAATTGAGCATTACATTCTTTTTTTAACCACTACGATTGATGATTTTAGAAACTTCTTTAAACCCGACCAACAAGCCAAAGAGACATCACTGGCACAAGCGATAGAAAAAGCCTTGTGTATCCTTTCAAAAATCCTTGAAGAACACCAGATTGTTTTACATGTAAAGATCACTTCAACAACGCTCTTTAGCTCTTATGAAACCCAAATAGTACAAGTGCTCATCAACCTTTTAAAGAATGCACATGATGTGATTATAGAGCGTAAAATCGTACAGGGTGAAATTTGGATTCATGCGTATGAAGAAAAAAAGAGCGAAGAGACTTTCTTTATAGTTGAAATAGAAGATAATGCAGGAGGCGTAAAACCATCTATTATGGATAAAATTTTTGACCCGTATTTTTCAACAAAATTAGAAAAAAATGGAACTGGATTAGGACTCTATATGGCAAAAACAATTATTGAAGAACATTGCCATGGAAGTCTTTATGTAGAGAACACTCAAAAAGGGGCAAAATTCACCCTGAAAATTCGTGGAGAAGACTATGTCCATTAACTTACAAGAACTGCTTGCATTAACCTCTCATCTGCGTATTCTCTATGCGGAAGACGACACGGTTTTGAGAGAAAATACCGTATTGCTCCTTCAAGACCTTTTTTTTACGATTGATGAAGTCAGCGATGGGATAGAAGCACTTGAACACTATGAGGCACATTTAAATCATTACGATATTGTCATTACCGATCTTAATATGCCCAATATGAGTGGGATGGAGTTGGTACGTCATATCCATCGTATTAATCCCAAACAGCCTGTCATTGTTATTTCTGCACACAATGAAACAGAATTTTTTTTAGAGAGTATTCGTAACAATGTTGTCGGCTACATTTTAAAGCCGATTGATTTTGACCAACTTATAGAAACACTCTACAAAACAGCCATCTTCATCAAAAAGCAGACAGAAGAGAAAAATCGCCAAAACGATCTTGAACAAAAACTCCAAGAACAACATCAAGCACTTGAAAAACACGCTGAAGTCATGAATGAATTTTTAACCCTTGATAGCATTACAAAACTCGAAAATGCCACGATGCTCTCCTCTTTTTTAGAAACACTCAAGAAGGATCATGCCATTACAATTATGCTCTATAATATTGACAATTTTAGCTTTATTAATCAAAAATATGGTGTTGAATTTGCAAATGAAACGTTGCGCAAAGTAGCTGAATTTTTACAATTCAGACTTTTGGATAATACACGTATCTACCGCTACAATTCTGACGAATTTGTCATTATTTTCGATCCATATCTTTCAAATCCTGAGTCAATCGCCATTCAAACACAAGCTCTTTTTCGTGAGACGCCTATTGGAGAAGTAGAAAATGAATCTGTTTATATTACACTTTCATGCGGCATTGCAACATCAAAAAATCCAGCTGCACTTCTACCCAATGCCCGTATGGCTCTTCGTGAAGCACGTATGAAAAATCTTCCAAATCAGTACACCATTTACAACGCTCCTGAACTTTCTGAGCAACCCGCCATCAGTGATAACGAGTGGATTCAAAAATTTCGTCTTGCCCTAGAAGAAGATCGCCTGATTCCTTTTTTTCAGCCCATTGTTGATGCTACTACCCAACAAATTGTAAGCTATGAATGTCTTGCTCGCATTGAAGAAAATGGTCAATTTATCGCCCCTTTTAATTTTCTGGAAGCAGCAAGACGTAGTGGCTTGATGAGTAACCTTACACGGATAATGATTCATAAAGCATTTAAACTATTTTCAAACAACAGTGCGGGTTTCTCTATCAATATTTCCAATGAAGACCTGCTCACCCAAGATTTTATTAATTTCCTGATCCATAAACAAAAAAGTACTCCCATAGATCCTCACCGTATTACTTTTGAGATTTTAGAAGACATTATCATCAGCGATGCTAACCATGTACCGCTTCAAAATTTACATATTCTTAAAGCAATGGGGTATCGTTTGGCACTGGATGATTTTGGAAGTGATCGTTCTAACGTTAACCGTTTAGAAAATATTGGTGTAGATACACTAAAAATTGATGGACAATTTATTAAAAACATTCACCACACTAAACGTAATCAAGATATTGTTGAATCCATTACAGCTATGGCACACAAACTCCATATTAAAGTTGTTGCAGAGTTTGTTTCAACACAAGAAGAGTTTGAACTTCTAAAAAAACTAGGTGTCGACTACATGCAAGGACACTTTTTTAGTGATCCCTTGCACACGCTGTAAGTTTATAGCCTCTATTTTTTAAATTGATAATAGATTCAGGATAACCCAACTTATCACGAACGCGTTTAATCAGTGCGCGCAGTGTGGAATTATTCACTTCATCGCTCTGCCAAATCTCTTGAGCAAGACGTTCTGTTCGCACAAAAGTATTAGCATATTTTACTAAAAGTGCCAAAAGCAACTCTTCTTTAGCTGTTAATTCTTGCTCAACACCCTTTACATGTAAAACATTCTTTGCAAGATCAAAGCTAATACCTTCATGCAATAAAACCGTTGTTGTAGGCTCTTTTATTCCTTCTTTTTGGTGTAATTTTGCCGTTGCTTTTACGAAGGTATTAATGAGCAGTTGTGAATCAAACGGTTTTGTGAGAAAACTATAAATACCCAATTCAATGCTTTTAAGAAAATACTCCGTCTCCTTATATGCAGACATAACAATTACCATTTGCTCGGGATTTTTCTTCTTTATTTTTTCAATTAACGCTAAACCATTGGTGTGAGGAAGCTGAATATCACTCATCACCAAATCATACGAAGCGTTTAAGTACTGTGTATAGGCTTCTTCTGCTGTACAAAAAGGGTCAATCACTTCAAAAAAATCACTTAAAAAAAGCACCAATTCTTCTTGCAATGAAGGGTCATCTTCAATTAAAAGTAAACGTAAAGGTTTATTCACTCTCTTCCCCAAAATATACGTTAGTGTCACAATACAGCGAATATAAAAGCAGTATATCGAAAAATATAACACAAATACAACGCCAAAGGTATATAATAAACTTCATTTGAGATGGAGAAACCTAATGAAAAATCCAATTCAAGAACTCGCAGAGTGGGGCAAAACATTAAAAATTTTATACGTTGAGGATGATGATGCACTGCGTCAAGAAATCAAACTTTTTCTCAGTGATATTTTTGAAGAAATTGATGAAGCCCGTAATGGGCAAGAGGGCTTAGACAAACTGTCCACCAAAACGTATGATTTGGTTATTTCCGATATTCGTATGCCTGTGATGGATGGCATTGAAATGATTAAACAGATTAAAGAACGCTATCCTAAACAGGCTATTTTAGTAACTTCTGCCCATAATGAAGTTGCATCCCTTGTCAAATTAATCAACCTTGATGTTGAAAATTTCATTACAAAGCCACTTCAAGGTGAACACATTTTACGTGTTTTACATCATGTTATTAAACGTATCCTTACAGAAAAGGAGTATGAGCGTTAAAGCTTTGCACAGAGTGAAGTTAATGGTGCTTATAGGAATCGCTTGTTATAATCATTTTTTAACTTAATTCAAAAGGTTTCAACCCATGAGTAAACTCAAAACATACGACTACACTAAAGAGCAATTAGCCGCGTTTCAATATGCTGTTATTAAAACAGAAAAAGGTGATATTGTTATTAAATTAAACCCTGAAGAGACACCCATCGCCGTCGCAAACTTTGCAACTCTTGCCAATGATAAATTCTACGATGGTCTTATTTTCCACCGTGTCATTCAAAACTTTATGGCACAAGGCGGATGTCCAAGCGGCAGAGGTACAGGAGGTCCTGGCTGGAATATTGCATGCGAATGCCGTGGTCAAAAAAGTAAACACAAACGAGGAAGCCTCTCTATGGCACACGCAGGTCCAAACACAGGCGGAAGCCAATTTTTCATCTGCTTTGTAGATTGCCCTCACCTAGATGGTGTTCACACTGTTTTTGGTGCCATTGACAAAGACGATAAAGAGAGTTTTAAAGTCCTTGATAGCATTACACAAAACGATAAAATGCTTACCATCGAAATCAAAGACAAACTCTAACATATCTTTACATGTAAAGCCAAAACGCTTTACATGTAACCCCTCTTTTTCTCTCTTCTGCTATAATTTCATCTCTTTTTGTTATGAACTTTTCCAAAGGATACTTATGATTAATCGTATCAATACCCTGTTTCCTCTCTGGGCATTACTCTTTTCTATGGCTGCGTATAGCTTGCCTGATTATTTTGTGCCTTACAAATCTTACATTACACCTTTATTGGTAGCTATCATGTTTTTTATGGGCGTAACATTGCGTTTAGAAGATTTTTCGCGTGTTTTAAAAAAACCAAAACCTATTATTTTAACCGTAATATTACAATTTACCATCATGCCTCTTGCTGCACTCTTGCTTTCTAAAGTCTTAGGGTTTTCAACAGAACTTCTCATTGGAATGGTACTCGTAGGAGCAGTCTCTGGCGGTACAGCATCCAATGTTATTACCTATTTAGCTAAAGGCGATGTCGCACTTTCTATTACTATGACCATCACTTCAACACTCCTCTCCATTATAGCCACCCCGTTTCTTACTCTCATTTATGTCGGGCAAAGTGTACCTGTTCCTGCAAGTGCAATGTTTTTAAGCATTTTGCAACTCGTTCTTGCCCCTGTGTTGATTGGTGTTATTGTTAATTATTTTCTTCATCGTTTTATTAAGCGTTATGAGCCCTATTTAGCGACCCTTTCAATGCTTGCTATTGTTTTAATTATTGCTATTGTTGTTGCACTCAATCAAGGACGCATTGCAACTATTGGACTCATGAGTGTTGCAGGAATTATTTTACACAATTTAACAGGGCTAAGCAGTGGTTATTGGATAGCACGATTGATGGGATTTGAACATAAAATTTGTAAAACCATTGCCATTGAAGTGGGTATGCAAAACTCTGGCTTAGCCGTTGCTCTTGCGATGAAATACTTTACCCCTCTTAGTGCGTTACCTGGAGCTATTTTTAGTGTTTGGCACAATATTTCAGGGGCACTCCTTGCTGGGTATTGGTCTCGTAAAAAATAATTTTAACGTTAAAATGAGTGTAGCGTTTTAAAGACGCTACACATTGGTAGAGAGTTTTCCAACCACTTTACCCAAAACGTTTACATCCTCTGCTTGCATCACTTCAGGGGCATAGGCCTCATTGTCTGAAACCAATGCCACCGTACCATTGGCATGTAATTGTAACCGCTTAATAAAAAGCCCAGCAGGCGTTGAAACGACATAAATACCCGATTTTCGTGCATTGGTATACTCTTTGTGAATAAAAACAACATCACCACTAAAAAGTGTAGGCTCCATGGAATCGCCTAAAACATTAATCGCTTGAATATGCTTAATCATCCCAAGACCACCTAATTTTTGGACAATTTCTTCATCCAAATACATCATTTCGCCCTCTTCTTCTTCATTTAAAGCACCTCCACCTGCGGAGGCATAAATGTCTCTAAAATAATGCACTCTGGCAAATTTATCGGTTTGGGCTTGTAAACTCTCAACAAATTGATCAAACAAGAGCCAATTAATCGAAATTTTACGTTTTGCACAAAACTCTAAAATCTCTTTATAGGGAAGTTTTGCGCGGTTTTTCATGGTGGCTAAAGTGAGTTGATTGATGCCTAAAGCTTCTGCAACATCTTTGTCAAACACTTTTCGCTCACCCAACTCTTCAGAGAGAATATCTTTAATTTTCTGCAAAACATTCAAAATATCTGGCATTTTTGCTCCTAATATTTCATTTTGAAATAAAATTATAGCATAAAAAATATTTTCATTACACTGTGGAAAATTTAAAACAGAGGTGTACTATGAAAAGTTTAATGTGTAGCCTAAGTGAAACCAAAAAAGCCTATGATGAATTTATGAGTCGTTTTGAGCAAAAGATGCTTATCATTAGCAATAAAATTTTTTAAATCTAAACGTATCAAGAGTAAAGAAGCGCCTTAGCGCTTCTTTTGTGTAGCTTTTTGAAAATAAAACCAAATAAGCCCTAAAATAGAGAAGAGAATTACAGGTGCCATAAAAGTGTTATCTGAGAAATAAGCCGCAATACGCATTAACAACTCACCTGCTAAATAACTCCCTACCCCTAAAATAAGTGCCCATAAAAAAGCGGAAATTGTGTTGAGTGTATGAAATTTTACTTGTGGATATTTGGTTAACCCAATGGTTAGAGGAACTAAGGTTTTAAGCCCATAAATAAATTTTTGAATAAAAATAATTTTATCCCCATACTTTTTCATTAATAAATGACTCAGTGCTAATTTTCGACGGTGTGCTTTAATATAAGGCATAAATGTTTGTTTATTATAACGACCCATATAAAATAAAAAAGCACTACCAATCGTATTAGCAAGCGAGGCAACAACAATAGATGTTGCTAAATCCATCTTCCCCGTATAAGAGAGCACACCCGCTGCGATAATAGCAACCATGCCACCCCCAAAAGAATAAAGAAACAAAATAATGTAACCATAGGTTGAAAGTGAACTAAGAATATCTTCCACAAAAATCCTTAATGACTCAATTGTTGTATGCTTTTTAAAAATTCATCAATTGCATACGAAGAGAGTAATCCATCGGATTGAATAATTTGATTTGGCATCACATTATTCCCATAGAGCTCAATATTTTGATCATAATCATGATTCATCACCGAACCATCAAACGAAACACCTACAAAAGCACCTTGCGTTTTGGTATAGGTATAGACTTCAGCAGAGAAATCCACTTCGCTTCCTCTACCAATACTATCACCAGCAGGCCCTGCAGCAACAGAAGCATCCACCCCCAGTGTCATTTTATTATTGGAAAGCTTTTGAACAATGTCACGGCTTTTAAAGAGCATTAGAATATCTTTTTTCTCAACCCCTACTTGAAATCCAAGTCCAGCACCACCCAATTTTACAAAAAATGGGTAACTCCATGAACCATCGCTGCGTTTTACCACCATTACACCGTTTCCCGTCTTTCCACCTAAAAATAGACTAATTTCAATCGTCGCAGGAAAAACTGCAATGGCTTGAGCATTGGCTAAAACCCGTGGCGGTATCTTTATTTTGGAATCACGCATCATATTTTTAAGGACATTAGATGCATCCAATAACTTCTCTTCAGCAGAACCATAAAGTGCGCTAAAAAGTGTCATGCTCAGTAAACAACTTACCCATAATCTTTTCATTATCATCTCTCCTTTTTTACGATAAAAGTTTATAATTGAAAAATGCGCCTTCTTCGCGCATTAATGCCTCTTGCGTTCCTGATTCTAAAATCTTACCTTTTTCAAGAACATAGATATAATCAGCCTTTTTAATAGTACTTAACCTATGTGCGATAATAATAGTTGTCTTACTTTCCAAATAAGCTTCAAGCTCACTAAAAAGCTTTGCTTCTGTATGGACATCCAGCGCAGAGGTGGATTCATCTAAAACAACCACATTTGGATTTTGAAGTACCATACGAGCAATGCTAAGACGCTGCCTTTGTCCACCTGAAAGCTTGATACCATGTTTTCCAATTTGAGTATTAAGACCTTCTGGCAATTCATTAACAAAACTATCAAGTTGTGCAATATGCAAGGCTTTTTTAACCAACTCCTTATCCGTTTTTTCATCAATCATTAAATTTTGTGCCATAGACGCATTAAAGAGTTGAGGATTTTGTAACACCAAAAAGACATTATCTCTAACCACATCCAATCCTATTTCTCTAGTAGAGATGCCATCGACTAGAATATCACCTTGCGTGAGCGGATAAAGCCCTACTAATAAATGCGCTAAAGTCGTCTTACCACTACCACTTGCTCCAATAATAGCAATTTTAGAACCTTTAGGGATATGCATATCAATCTCTTCTAAAATTTTCTTCTCACCATCGTAGCTAAAACTTACCCCTTTAAGTTCAATGGCATTGGTGCTATTTTTCAAAAAAGGATTCTTTACATGTAACCCTCTCTCTTCGGTTTTAAGGCTTAAAATTTCATTGATTCTATCCAATGCTTTTTGGGCATTATGATAAGAATATTGTATATTCAAAATATCCTGAATAGGAGGC
>RZYK01000220.1 GCA_009930355.1 Campylobacterota bacterium
GTCACCACATCCCCCACGTCCCAACTCGTCGCGCACGTCGCCTCGTTCGTCCCATCCTTCGCCTTCAGCCCCGTGTTTGCGACATACACAGGCCCAAACACAGCCACGTCTCCAACGATGTCAGCGGACGCGGTTGTGGCCGTGAACTCGACAACGAGCGTGCCGCCGTCCTGCCAGGATACTACGTCGGTGAAACTCGGCCCATCACCAGGAATAACGCCGCCAGATGAAAGGGTTGGTGTACCGGAAAAAACAGGATCAGAGCCAACAATAGACTTCATGTAATCCAAAACAGATGCAGAAGCAGACCACAGTAGAGATAATTTTTCTGGAAATAATTCTCCAAGTAATTTATCTCGATATTGTTTTTCCAAAAACCACAAATCAAACGGCCTCCATTTATGTAATGGAAGAGTTTTTGGTAATGCCATATGCCCTCCAATTAAAAAGAGCTGCCGAAGCAGATCTTGTTAGTTAAACAAATCTATTTTTATTTTCTTTTTATTTCCGCCAGAGCTTGCATAAAGATCAATACAAGCAGCCCCTTTTGGTGAAGGTTTTAATCCAAGTTGTTGAGCGTATGATTCATCCCAATTTAAAAAATGACCAGTAGTACAAAAATAACTTTGGAAATATGACAGCTTAGTTCTTTTTCTATCAATATATGGAACTTCTGTAATAAACGATTGATATGTGTGAGTGTGTCCCGTCAGATACAAATCAGCACATGGAAATACTTGTGACAATTTCTCTAATCCATTTGCTTTTGCTCCAATCGTATATCCAGAGCCACATCCATGAAACATAGCAACATAATAACTATTTTTATCACACACCACATTCAATAATCCCATATCTCCAAGATACGGAACATTTAGTTCCCTGCAAAACAATTTATCAAGACTCATTCCAATAGAATTAAAAACCCTTAAATGATGATTTGATGAAACGATTCCAAGGCATTTATCTGAAATTTGCTTAAATTCTTCTAAGCAAGATGAATATTCATCTTCAAGTTTAGAAGACCCATAAATTGATGCGTGCTTCCCATTTCTAATTGCAGTATTTAAAATATCACCAGTTGATACCCAATAACAATTTTTATTCCTGGTTATATAATCAATGCAGTCATAAAATAAAGATACATCACAAGCATTGTCTCCCCTATGCAGGTCGCCAATATTTAAAATCTGTATATTTGAATTGAAGGTGTATTTTGCTATTTCCACTATTAATCCTATTTAGTAACCGCCTTTTGAATATGTTGTCCGGTTGTGAAGTACCAAACAAAAAAACCGCAAGTTACAGTTGTAAAAATTCCGAGCATCCATTTAAGAATATCGCGTAAACTATTTTGTTTTGCTTTAATTATTCTTATTTCCTCTACATATTTACAATTAGAACAGTGATTTGCTGATAATTCTTTAATCTTGTTTTCTATGTGCTGAAGCGTTATTCCTCTTTCAACACACCTATTCGTTCCGCCATTCTCAATAATTAAATTAACAGCTTTCAATGTTTCCATTTGAGTCATATCAAGCTTGGCCAATAAAAGATTCGTCTTGTTAATATCTTGTTCAAGACCATCCATTTTTGAAATCGCCTTCTCAAAAGACTTCTTTGTTTCTGAAACTTGTTCCTTGAGATTTTCAATTTCGGTTTCTGCAACCGCCAAAGTGAAACTAGCCATCTTGATTTCCCCCAATGGTTTGTTTTCGATAAACCTCCAAGATATTCTATCGAATAATTAATGTAAAAGATTGACCATTTAAAAGAGACATAAACTCCTCAACGGCCTTACGTGAGTTTAATACGCACTTCTGACCCTTGATAGCCCCCGTCGATTTTCCAAGCAAAATACACCCTTCAATGTCCGATTTGAACCCCTTTGATTTATTGCCACCATAATTTCCACGATGAATTAGAATCCCCGAACGACCTGGAACATCTTTTACTTCGTAGCATTTGCCAAATTTTGCAGAGTGTCTTAAAAAACATTCATATTCTCCATTTGGTATACAAGAGATTCCACGTTTATTTTCCAACCATGGCAACTCTAATGTATAAAAGGTTAATTCGCCTAAAATAAATTTACCGAAAGTTCCATGATCTGTAGATTCTAACCTTTCTAAAATAATTTCCATTACAACCCTCGCTTGTTTTTATTTATTTCCCAAAACTCTTCGCTGAATGTTGTCGCAGAAACAGCCACAATATATTTTGTAGCTCTAAACAATCTTAACCATTTCAAAATTCCAGTGCTTTTTGTCGTTATAAGGGTTATAAGATTCGCTGATAAAATGGCGTCAGCCTCAATTTCATCTTGTTCACATGTGCAATTCTCATACATGTGGTCATGGATATTGCACAACATTGAAATATCCAATCCATACATTGAGTCTGGAGTTATTTTTGCCCCTATTTTACCAGTACCACAACCGTTATATAATAAATCTATTTCATGTTCTGGAATTTGGAAAAAAGAATGGGGTCCTAAAATTGGGACCCCATTAATATTTTTTGTGATAATATACGGTTTAATCATTAAATTATTCCATCTGTCTCTCAATAGACATTGTTGAATTATTATGCTGGATTTTAATATCTGTTGTGGTTTTACATCCAGCAAGAAATAAAACAAGCGCAATTAAAATAAAAAAACCTCATATTTTTAACCCTCACAGTTTTGACGCCGATATAAATAGAGCGTCCAATGTTGCTTTATTTATATTTAACTCTGATGCTATTGAGTTTAATAGCGGCCAATCTCTTCGAAATTCTTCTGCATTGTTCCATTCTATTTTTGCTGAATTTTTAATTGCCTCATCTTGAATAGATTCAATGAAAGATTCTACCTGACTAAGTAAACCAACATTAAACAATGTCAATTTGGCTTGTCTTGGAGTTACTGATTCTGGAATTTTTCTAATGAGTTTTTTTTCTTCTACATAATATCTTGTCATATCATCTATTGTAAACCAATGCGGAGCCAATATATACAAATCATTACTTGTTACAAACTGCGTAAACGATATTATTTTCCCTGAATCGTCATAAACTATTTTCATAAACAATTCTCCAAAACCTTAATTAATAAAATGTTTTATACCTATCCAGTAACGGTCCAACCTTTGGCCGTGGCCATAGATGGATCATCATCAGAAACGCCATAGTTTCCAGTTATGGTGAGATCAAACAGCGTTCCGCTTGATAAGTTTACGGTATACGCAGTTGATGTGTTGGCAGTTTTAGCGACTCTTGAACATAGTCTGTTACAACTAATCCACCGTCGAATGTCTGAGCTGCTGTCCAAGTAGCTGTTGATGTTGTGTGGTCATGTGTTGGAATTGCATGACTATGACTGTTAATTTCACCTGTTAAAGCTGATTCAAC
>RZYK01000221.1 GCA_009930355.1 Campylobacterota bacterium
TGATAGGTATGGTTGATTAATTTCACAAAAATGCCCCAGATAGTATTTTGTAATTCCTTTAAGGCGGCGATACATGAGAAATTCTATCACAATATGACTATTTTTACCAATAAAACCCCCAAAAGATGGGGGCTTTTGACTATTTTTTAGCCTACAAAGGTTTGACCTGCGTAGAGAATGTAAAGTCTTAGAAAAACAACACCCACAAGTACGACCACAGAATTGAGCAAAATGTAACCGACACGGTACGCATGGTGTTTCAATGCTGTCACGGCAATTAAAAGTGGGGTTGCAATACCAATACCAATGACACCCACCCAGAACACATACGCCCACACACCTGTGGTTAAGGCTTGGAGTGCAACGAGTGTTTTATCGCCGCCTTGAAAGTACATACCAACAAAGAGTGCAAATAAAAGTAACAACTCCATCGGTACCACTCTTAAGTCAAGCTCCAAAAGGTATTTGGCATTTTTTTGATTGACCTCTGATTTGAAAAAGAGAAGCCCAAACAAAATAGAAGCCGCAACGCCAGAAGAGAGCCCAGAAGCTAAGAACAAAATCGGCAACAAGGGTGTGTTAAAAAGCGGGTAACTGTACATCGCTGAAAGTAAAAAGCCTGTATAGATACCAATGATAACCGCAAACAAGAAGAGCGTTCGCTCTAACCACGCAGGATTATCACCAATGCCATCGATAATGCCTTTAAACGGTTTTAAAAGTCCTGCAAAAGGGCCTGTTTCAAACAACCACGGTTTAAACTTAATGGCTGCGTAAAGAAAACTAAGCGGTGTATAGATGAAAAGCCCTAAAACACCCAGTGTCATAACGGAGCTAAAGTTATAATGAATCAACAATTTCCAAAAATGAAGCGGTCTGGTTAAGTCAAAAATCAATAAAAACAGACCCAAACAAATAGTGAGCGGCGCTAAAAGCGCACCTGCTTTAATTAAACCATCCCATGGCGCTTTATTGTTGCCTTCCATCCACTTTACCATTAAAGAAGTCATAGCAGCTCCTGCTGAGAGTCCCGCTAGGAAAAGATAAACCGCAATAGGCCAATGCCAAATAAGTGTTGAATATTGCTCTACTGAGCCTGCAATGTGATTCATGATTTGATCCCTCCTTTATGGTTTGGTACAATAAACATTTTTGGTTTTGTACCTAATCGCTCTTTTTGTCGGTACGTCACACGCTCTGAAAGTACGGTATTGATTTTGCTTTTTGGGTCATTAAGATCGCCAAATACCAATGCTTCTGTTGGACAAACGGTCACACACGCTGGCTCTTCACCCCTGCTTAAGCGTGACTCATGACAGAACGTACATTTGTTAGGCGCTTTGGTTACGGGGTCTACGTAACGTGCTTGGTACGGACATGCCGCCACACAGTACAAACATCCCACACACAAATCCACATCCACAAGCACGATGCCATCTTCATTTTTAAACGAAGCATGGGTAGGACAGACACTTACACAGGGTGTGTTTTCACAATGCACACACGATTGGCGGTGGTATTCGTAGCCTAATGTTCCATTGGGATACTCCTCAGGTTTAATCCATACTTGTAAACGATAGACTGATTCTGGTAGTTGATTTTCTGACCGACACGCAACATTACAGGCTTGGCACCCAATACATAAATTGCTGTCGTGAATCATTGCATATTTTTTTGCCATTGTCTTATCCTCCCCTTACGCTTTTTTAACTTTAACGCCAGCAATATGCAGGTTCATACCGCAATTTTGCGATACATGTGGCGAATAAAGCGCATTGCTGTTCACACCTTTGCCATAGGCACGTTTTAAGTCCTTACTAACATGACCAAATCCAAAGTAAGCAAATACCGTATCTTCTCTGACCCCTTTGGTCACGAGGGCTTTGCCTTTTTGGCTGGAGTATTTGTTATAAACCTCAATATTATCGCCATTTTTAATCCCTAAACGCCCTGCTGTTTTGGGGTGAATCCACACTGCTGCATCATCTAAAAGGTTATTGAGCCAGAGGTTATTTCCATTGTGACCATTGGTACGAACAGCTGATTTTCCATTGATAAAATAGAGCTCATCGTTCTCTTTGTATTTATATGGCTCGTAACTCAGCGCTCCTTTTTTGGAAACCTCTTCAAGTTTAGGGCTAAAGAGTTTAATTTTGTGAGGGAAATCTATCGTACCTTCCTCATTTACATGCACCGCCGCACTTGGGAATTTTTTGACAAAATTCGCAACACTTTTTTTATCTTGCAATAAAAGAGGCACACCAAAACTCGCACTGCCATTGGCTTTAAGTTTTGCAAGTAAATCAATATTATCGCCAACTTGTTGCAAACGATAATCCTCAATGTCTTTGTATGGGAAGTACGCACTTAAACCCATTTTCTCACCTAACTCCTTTGCCACACGCCAACCGGGACGTGCATCACCTACGGGCTCAACGACTTTTTGGCGACCAACACCGTAACTTGGGTTTTTACTACCACTAGCAGTAAACTCTTCATCTCTCTCTAAATACGTGGTATCAGGAAGAACGACATCGGCAAACCATGCGGTATCGGAGACTTGAATATCATGTACCACAACCAAATCCATTGCTTTAAGTGCTTTAATGACATTTTCCATATTGGATTGTGTCATCACAGGGTTATTACGAGCAATAAACCAACCATGAATTTTATAACCCACACCAGGAAGCTCCGTAAGTGCTGCATGGGGTATTAAGGTAACGATTCCAGCGCCTTTACTTGCTAAGAAGAACTCACTGTCTTTCTCACCGATTCTATCGATTCGAGGAACGCTTACTTTTGGATACGCAGGGATTTTTGGTTTTTTAAGTTTAGGGGCTTTTGGGTCACCCTCACCGATAAACTGATTGTAAAAATCTGCACTTTTACCCAAATAGTATCCACCCTCTTTCTCCACAGCACCGACAAGGGCATTCACCATCATCATCGCACGACGAAGCTCCAACTCTTGAGGGGTAAACGTTACACGGTGACCGTAGTCAAAAACCGCTTTAGGAGCTGCTTTGGCAAACTCTCTGGCTAAACGTTTAATCGTATCGGCTGGAATATCACACTCAACCGCCATCTTTTCAGGCGTATAACTAGCTACACTGGCTTTGAGTTCCTCAAACCCTTCACAATACTTCTCAACAAATTTTTTATCGTAAAGATTTTCGTTAATTAAGGTATGAATAAACGCCAAAACAAACGCTAAATCGTGCCCTGGTTTAATCGCATGCCATTCGGTTGATTTGGCTGCCATGGTTGAAAGTCTAGGCTCTAACGTGACGAGTTTCGCACCATGAGAAAGGGCATCCATATACGCACGAGCATAAGAGATAACAATCCCTTCAAAAACATTGTGACCCATGTTGATAATGTATTTGGCT
>RZYK01000222.1 GCA_009930355.1 Campylobacterota bacterium
CACCAAAGTGATTTGTCATAGCACCGTAACCCCATGTATTTGCCGCACCGGCAACGGAAGCACTGTGTCAGATTCTAGCTACGTGATCGATATTGTTTGTGCCCCAAAATGCGGCAAATTTTCTAAAGTAAAACGATTGCTGATTGTTAAATTTTGCGGAACCTAGCATCATTAACGTATCAGGACCATTCTCTTCTCTGATTTTTAGCATTTTAGAAGAAATTTCACTTAATGCTTGTTCCCAAGTCAAACGGTGCCATTTACCATTCTCTTTTTTCATTGGGTATTTGATACGTTGTTTTGATTTGGTTAAATCAATCTGGTCTGTACCTTTACAACAATGACTTCCCTCGCTGATTGGGTGGTCATGTGCAGGTTCTTGTCTAACCCATACCCCATTTTGTACTTCAGCTTTAATTCCACATCCTGCTGAACAAATCGAACAGATGGTTTTAACTGTTTTTGAGCCTGGAAATGGATTTTTAACCTCTTCCGCACTCGCCGCTCTAATCTTCTCTTCTTTTGCAAGAAGATTCCCCGCTCCAAAACTAGCACTTCCCAAAGCCGCCATTTTTAAAAATGAACGTCTTCCTATTTTGCTAGAGGAGAGTTGTGGGTTTATTGTTTGACTCATACACTTTCTCCTAATGTTTAATAAGTTCTCTTATAATAGAGTTCCCATTCTTTTGTCTCTTTATACAAAATCTCTTTTTTGGGAGATTTTCCATAAACAACACCGTTGCTTCCTTTAGCCTCGCTCTTAGCACTTGCTAAGGCAACGCTTGCTCCAGCTGTTGCAATAACCGCTGACGTTCCAAGGGCTTTTTTTAAAAAGTCCCTTCTGTTTTCGTACATATGCTTACGCCTCCTTTTCCATTTAGGAATCAGTTTTAACCCTCTAAGAGTTACTAAAAAAAGAGTTTTGAGCTTTCTTTGGTCACCCTTACAATATGCTAAATTTGCATATTGTAAGACAAAATATGTCTAAAATATGCAAAAAAAGCATATTTACTTACAAAACGATTTCATCCAAATTACGTCTAATTCTTTGACTCAAAGGCTTTCTATCCGCCTGTATTACCGCACTCACTCTTTGTGCACTGGCGACTTTATGAGAAGGGGCAACGCCCAGATAGAGTCTTTCAAAATCCATAAATGCCTTTAAGATAATAGCGGTATGTTTGTACAAAACACTCTTTTCGTGTGAATAAAGCAAGCCTGTAAATTCATCCACGCACTCATTGAGTATTTCACTAAAAAGCTCTTTTGAAAGCAGTAAACTCTCTTCATCACCCTCAATACCTGCTTGAATCAATGTATGCATGAAACGAAACACAAACAAAATCTGATCTTCCGAATCATTGCAAACAGGCTTATTTCTTCGAAATTTTGAACGCAAGAGCATACCAGCGGCTTTAACTCGTTTCTGCCCATCATCACGTCCTTCATCATAATACGAAGCACTCAGAGGGATAAAAGAGCTCTCAGGTGAGACAAAAACATTATCATACTCTTGTTTTAAAGCACCAAAGCCCTCTTTTTTTAGATGCTCCCCTAAGGCTCTAAGGGCTTCAAAACTTCCCTCATCCAAAGGATTTGCGCTAAAACTCTCTATTAACGATTCAACATCTGCATAGTGCTCTTCTTTTTGTGCAAAATCGAGTATTCTTGCAAAAAAAGTGTAATACAACGCTCGTGCTTTATTAATTGCTTCTGTATTCATACGCTCAATCCTTTTGTCCATTTTCCATATGCGCTTTAAACATCACTTTAGGTTTACAATCCGCACAGCACTGTAATGTTCGAAGTTTTACCTCATCCCCCATAAAAATCGGAGTCATAATGGC
This sequence comes from Campylobacterota bacterium, assembly GCA_009930355.1. Classification (GTDB taxonomy): domain Bacteria; phylum Campylobacterota; class Campylobacteria; order Campylobacterales; family Sulfurospirillaceae; genus Sulfurospirillum. Next base: position 1,848 of record RZYK01000222.1, read on the forward strand.
TACAATTTTCTCCACCGCTTTACGTGTTGCAAACTCTTTCCCACACTCTACACAGGCGAACAGTTCATCTCTTGCCATGATGCGTTGTGAAAACCAACTGGGTTTTAGATAAATTTCATCTTTGATTACATGTAAACAATCCTTCTCAGGACAGGTCACTTCACAATAGCCACAGTTGGTACAAATCGAAGCATTAAAGCGAAGACTGTTATCCTCAGGGTGTGCCGTTAGGGCTCTGACATTACAGGCGCCCACGCAACTCAAACAGAGCGTACATTTGTCCGCATCAATGCTAATGTCACCATAATGCACATGTTCACCCGTCTTCACTACGCCCAAATCTTCCTCACCCACCAAATGCGCCAAACGGGCAGAAAAAATTTCACGTTTGCGAAGCCCTGTCTCATTAATGCCATAACAGCATTCAGGAATGCTCTGTAATGTTTCAAAAACGGAGGCTAATTCTTCTGTAGTTTCACAGATATAAATGGCTTTTTTGTGGTATTTTTTCTCAAAAATTTCATTCAAAATACGAATGACATCACCCGTACCTTTAGAGATAAAATCGGTGTAAAAAATGATGGGATTGCCACTGGTTTGAAGTAAATTGAGCAGGTGTGCCTCATGCAAATACTTTTCACCCTCAATCATCAAAGGAAGTACACCCTCACGCAAAGGAATATCAATCAAACCTAAGTCCATTTTATGCGGAATAATAAGCGCAATATGCTCTTTAAAATACGCACTCAAATGTGTAAAAGCAAGGCGTGGCATTTGTGTATAATCGAGTGCTCCACTAGGGCACACACTCACACAACCCCCACAGCCGTGACAATCAATGTGAGAAAATGCTAAATGCTTCGTCTCATCCTCTTTGAGAATAGCAACGGTGGGGCACACTTCCGCACACTTCCCACATATTTCCTCACGACGCTCATGGTACTGGCAAATGGAAGGGTCATAACTGATATAGTTCTTATAGTGGTATTCACCTGTTCGCTCACGAAGGGTTTTTAACGTTTCCTCTAAGCCCATCAAAACGGGGTCATACACGCCACTTTGTTTCATGGCAAACTTCGGAGCATTCCACCAAATAATTTGATCACACTCTAACTCTAAGAGTTCGTCCTCTTTTTTAAGTGTTACATGTAAAGCGCCAATGTGCCCATTGACATCCAAAATCATTGAAGGAGAAAGTAACATACCTGTATAGCCCTCTTCTAACAATGTGGACTTGAGCGCTTCATGTGTATTGTCATCTGTTACGATTAGTAGCTTTTTACCTACTTCTTGAGTATAATCTACATCTTGTGCAAAATCAAATCCAACAGAACGAATTGCATATAATGTAGCAATATTTGCTATTTTCTGTGCAATGCTATCACGTGTTTTTTCGAGATAAAAGTTAATCTCAGGCGCATACATAACCGCCTTAACTTCAGGATGATTGGAAACTAAAAAATCGCCATCAACAGGGCTTTTTACAAGTTCTATTGCTTCATCAAGAGGGAAATCAATACCAACGGTATCGTAGAAT